>NZ_JBQFZP010000011.1:0-122505 GCF_056542305.1 Ruegeria sp. AD9 | reverse complement strand
GTCACATATCTCCGGCGGTTTCCTTCTCCCCAAGAACCCGCTCCGCAAAGTCCATAAACGCCCGTATGATCTTGACATCGCGACGCTGGGACGATGTGCTCTCAGTAGTCAATCTTTCTTTTGCAATGAAACAGGTGGAGCATCGGAGGGTTCCTTCACACCGGCTTGCCCGAAATATCACGTGACCTGATCTGCCCTGATGAGACAGAGCGCCTAGTCCGACCCTGCGATAACTACTTCGATATCATTTTTATCGAGCATGTCCTGGATATTGGCAGGAGGACGGCGGTCGGTAAAAAACACATCAATTCCGGCCATGTTGTGAAGAGATATCGGAGCCCGCTTGTTGAATTTTCCGCTGTCGGCAACGACGATGCGCACTTGCGCATTTTCAGCCGCAGCACGTGCGATATTGGCTTCTTCGAGATCATGCAGCATAAAGCCCAAATCTCCATTCACGGCTCCAACCGAAAACACTGCCAACTGTACGTTGAAACGCTTCACAAGATCCAATGCCTCTGCACCGAAAGCACCCCCATCATGGGCGCGCAATTCTCCACCGGCCAGAAACACCCGGTTGTTGTTGTGCTTTGACAACGTGTAAGCGACGAAAACCGAATTGGTAACCACAAACAGGTCTTTATGTTTCCGCAACGCAAGCGCGACGTAGGCGGTTGTCGAACCGATATCCAGAAATAAGGAATCCCCGTCGCTAATTGTATTTGCGACTGCCCGGGCTATTGCTTCTTTCGCATGCGCTTGCGTTCCCAAGCGGTTTTCAAAAGGTGGTTCTATTGCGTCTTCGCTAAGATGTACGCCGCCATGAACCTTCCGCACGATCTTGCGCTCTTCCAGTGCCTTGACGTTACGCCGGATCGTTTCATTGGAAACATTCAGTTTTTGAGCCAAGAGGCTGACCCTGCACGACCCGCCCGCATGTTGCAGCTCTCGAAGGATTTCTTCTTCGCGCTGATTTGTGGTTTTTCGTGGCTTTAACATGCGACCTCCTGAAAGGGGGATACGGCAGTCATCCCAATAAAACAATATTGCGCCCAATACGGTGCCATTCGGGGCTTTTTGTGTGAATTTTAACGAATTATCGTGGATAAGTGTGGTTTTTATTGACGTAGTTGTCAGGCTAGCGCAGCATGGAAGTGTAATAAACGAAAAACACTCAAAAAGCCACATTCAGGGAGCACAACATGATCAGGAAATTCAATACACTACACGCAATAGCATTAGTCGCTGGCGTAACTGCTTCGGCTTCTTGGGCCGCCGAATCGACGGACCCTATCAAACTGACGCTGCATGATTGGTCAGGACAGCTGATCAACACCAAGATAATGGGAGCAATCCTTCAAGAGGCAGGGTACAACGTTGAATATGTTCAGGCGGACTATATCGCTCAGTTTGCGGGCCTGAAGACAGGTGATCTACATCTGGCAATGGAAATCTGGGAAACCACCGGGCGTGAAGCGCTGGACGAAGCCACCGCCTCTGGCAACGTGGTGAACGTTGGTGAAACCGGTCTGATGGCGATCGAAGAATGGTGGTACCCAGCTTACATGAAAGACCGCTGCCCAGGCCTGCCAAACTGGGAAGCTTTGAAAGACTGCGCAGGGGAATTTGCCACCGCTGAAACCTCGCCAAATGGGCGCTATGTCGGTGGACCAGTGACCTGGGGCGGTTTCGACGACGAGCGCGTCGAAGCATTAGAGCTAGAGTTTGAAGTTGTCCACGCAGGCACGGATGCAGCGCTTTTTGCAGAACTGGAATCTGCATATCAGCGTGAAGATCCGATCATGCTTTGGGTCTATGTTCCACACTGGGCCCCGGCCAAATATGACGGCGAATTCGTGGAGTTTCCGCCATATTCGCCCGAGTGCTACAGCGACCCGTCAGTTGGTGTGAACCCGGATTTGGCCTATGACTGCGGAAAACCGCGTGGTCCGATCTGGAAGGCTGCTTGGGCTGGCCTGCAAGAGAAGTGGCCGGGCGCGTATGACATCATCGAAGCCTATAACATCAATAACGACGAGATGAGCGCCATGGTCGGCAAAGCCGATCTGGACGGTGTGGATATTGATGCAGTTGTCGCGGATTGGATGGAGACGAACAAAGACCGTTGGTCTGGCTGGATCTCTAAATAATCTGCTTGGCCGAAGCGGTTACCCCGCTCTCCTCTACCGCTTCGGTCTTCTTCCGTTTTAGTACCGGACATCACAGATGACCCCCACAACAAAACTGTCCTGCCGAAACGTTTGGAAGCTTTACGGTTCAAACGCCGAGACCCTTCTGGCGCAAAATCCGAACCCATCGGCAGATGAAATTCGAAATGCGGGTGTTATCGGAGCGGTACGCAACGCCAATATTGAAATCGTCGAAGGTGAAATCTTCATCATCATGGGCCTGTCCGGTTCAGGCAAATCAACCCTGGTTCGTTGTCTGTCCAGGTTGATCGAACCCACGAGCGGAGAGGTTCTGTTCGACGACGCCGACCTGCTGCGCGCCAGCGAAAAAGAAATGATTGAAATTCGCCGGCACAAGATGGGCATGGTGTTTCAGCATTTTGCCCTGCTGCCGCACCTGACTGTGTTGCAGAATGTGATGTTCCCCCTGACCATTCAGGCTACGCCCAAACACGAGGCCGAAGCAAAGGCGAGAGACGTGGTGGAACTGGTCGGACTGAAGGGGCGTGAAGACTACTATCCACGAGAGCTCTCGGGTGGTCAGCAACAGCGTGTGGGCATTGCCCGATCATTGGTGACAGAGCCCGATCTGTGGTTTCTGGACGAACCTTTTTCGGCCCTCGATCCGCTGATCCGTCGCGAAATGCAGGACGAATTTCTGCGACTACAGGAACGGTTGCATAAGACTATTGTCTTTATCACGCACGACTTTGAAGAAGCCGTTCGCTTGGCAGACCGCATCGCCATTATGAAGGACGGTGAAGTCATCCAGATTGCCACCCCAGAGGAACTGGTGATGAATCCAGCGACAGATTATGTGGCTGAATTCACGCGGCATATTCCGCGCTCCAAGGTTTTGACGGTTGGTGGTGTAATGACCGTCGGCGCTGCGGGTAAGGGTGAGCCCATTGTGCAATCAACCCGCGTCTCGGCCGTGGCGGAACGGATCATCACCGCAGATGCACCAATTCCTGTGACAGACGGCAATGGTCTGGTTATTGGCGCCATTGATCGCAAGGCTGTGGCCCATGTGCTATTCGGTGCAGGGGACTCGGTATGAACCGCCTGTCCCGCAGCCAGCTTGTCATTCTGCTGCTTGTCGGACTGACAATCCTGCTGGGGTATTTCGGCAGTAACCTGGGAAAAGCGCTGGATGCGCGCTGGATCACCAAATTCCCGTCGGCTTGGGTCGTCCCATTCAAAACTTATATCTCATCTGCAATGTCCTGGTTGATCGAGGATGCAGCAATCGGCCCAGTTTCGTTCACCGACGTTACCCGCGCTGCCGCTTGGTTGATCGAACAGCCCTATGACCTTGTCTTGTCCCTGCTGGCCGAAGGCTTTGTCGCCGGGCAAGGCAATGATGCGCAAGTCATTCTACCTGCGATCAGCTGGATTGTAGTGATCACCGCCGTAGTAGCTTTGGGACAGTATTGCCGGGACTGGGGGCTCGCGGCATTGGTCGGCGGCTGCTTTACCTATCTGGCCGTCTTTGGCCAGTGGGACAGCGCGATGGTCACGCTTGCATCGGTTCTGATTGCAGTGCCGGTTGGAGCGGGCGGAGGGCTGTTGTTGGGGATACTGGCTTATCGCCACCTGACTTTCGATCGCATCATCTCGCCCATTCTGGACCTGATGCAGACAATCCCGATCTTCGCCTATCTGGTACCAATTCTGTTCATGTTCGGCTTTGGACCGATTTCGGCGCTGGTCGCCACGATCATCTATGCGACACCGCCTATGGTGCGAATCACCACGCTTGCCTTGAGAGCCGTCGACCCCGAGATTTTGGACTTCGGGCGCATGGCTGGCACGACACAAAAGCAGTTGATGTGGCGCGTTTTGGTTCCTTCCGCCAGCCACAGCCTGATGGTGGGCGTCAATCAGGTGATCATGCTGACGCTGAACATGGTCATCATTGCCTCGATGATCGGGGCCGGAGGATTGGGGTTTGACGTCCTTGCCGCGCTGCGCCGCCTCGATATCGGCGCTGGGTTCGAGGCCGGTATTGCCATTGTGGTTCTGGCCATTGCGGTCGATCGCCTAAGTCAGGCTTTCGCCGAGCGTATGGGGCAGGTACATCACGAGCTCTCCGGCTCGTGGATCACCCGCCATCGCCGGACAGTTCTGGTAATGATCCTGCTGATTTTGACCTGGGTTCTAGGGCAGTTCTCACCCCTGCTGCTGGAATATCCTGAAAGCCAGACGATCACCACTGGCGGGTTCTGGGATGACACGGTCAAATACCTGAACATCAATTATTTTGACACGTTCGAGGCGATCAAGATCTTCTTCCTGACGTGGTTCATGATCCCGATAAAAACGGTTTTGCTGGGAATCCCATGGCCTTGGGCGATTGCCATGCTGACCTTGCTGGGTTGGCACGCGGGGGGCTGGCGGCTGGCACTGCTGTGCGGAGGACTGGCGTCGCTGATCCTCGTATCAGGACTGTGGGCCAAGGCAATGGTGACAGTTTATCTCTGCGGAGCCTCTGTGTTTCTTGCTACTCTGATCGGAGTTTCGCTGGGTGTTGTGGCCGCACTGAACAAACGCGCCGGGACAGTGATCAACCTGTTGATTGATACGTTGCAGACTTTGCCCAGCTTTGTCTATCTGATCCCGGTAGTGATGCTGTTCCGGGTCGGCGATTTCACTGCCCTGATTGCCATAGTCCTTTACGCACTGGCCCCGGCCGTGCGTTATGCGGCCCACGGCGTGCGCTCGGTCAGTGAGGAATTGATCGAGGCCGGATTGGTTTCTGGCTGCACACGCACGCAACTCCTGCGCCATATTCGCTTGCCCATGGCCCTGCCCGAAATCCTTCTGGGCATTAACCAGACCATCATGCTGGCGCTGTCCATGCTGGTTATCACGGCCCTCGTTGGCACCCGCGATCTGGGGCAGGAGGTCTACATTGCCCTGACAAAGGCTGACACTGGCCGGGGTCTGGTCGCAGGGCTGTCCATCGCATTCATTGCCATCATCGCTGATAGGCTGATCAACGCTAGCGCTCGTCAGGCACGCATCCGCTTTGGAATGGAGAGTTGATATGTCCAAATCCGACCTGATGACCCGCATTCGAAAGCTACCGATCTGGCAGGGCGAGATCAAAGCCACCCCGTTGACGGGTGGGATTACAAATGTGAACTACAAGGTCACTGACAGCAGTGGATGCTATGTGGTGCGTGTCGGTGACGACATCCCTTTGCACCAGGTGATGCGCTTCAACGAACTGGCTGCCAGTAAGGCCGCACATGCAGCGGGTCTGTCACCCGCTGTAGTGTTTTCGTCCAACGAATTGACAGTGCTGGAATTCGTCGAAAGCCGCACTTTGACCGAAGAGGACATACGCGACCCCAGTATGCTGCCGCGGGTGCTGGAGCTCGTGAAAGCCTGCCACCTTGAAGTGCCCAAGCACCTGCGCGGACCGTCGCTGGTGTTCTGGGTCTTTCACGTCATCCGCGACTATGCTGCCACTCTCACCGAGCGTGGAAGTTCGCATAAGGGCCTGATCCCGGAACTTGTGCAAATTGGAAATGACCTGGAAGCCGAAGCCGGGCCGTACGACATCGTGTTTGGCCATAACGACCTGCTTTGCGGCAACTTTCTGGACGATGGCACCCGCCTGTGGCTGATCGATTTCGACTACGCGGGATTCAACTCGCCACTATTTGATCTGGGGGGGCTGGCCTCGAACAACTCCCTTTCCAATGAACAAGAAGACTGGGTTCTGGAAACCTATTTCCAGGCACCCGTCACCAACCAATTACGTCATCGCTATTCGGCGATGAAATGCGCCTCGCTGCTTCGTGAAACCATGTGGAGCATGGTGTCCGAGATCACCTCGGAAATCGACTTCGATTACGCAGCCTACACGAGCGAAAATCTCGCACGGTTTCGCACGGCCCTGACCGATTACAAAAACACCTGAGGACAGATATGACCGACCTTCCAAATACAGCCAAAGCCGTCATCATCGGCGGCGGCATCATCGGCTGCTCGACCGCCTATCACCTTGCCAAGCTTGGTTGGACCGACACGGTGCTGCTGGAACGCAAAAAGCTGACTTCGGGCACCACATTCCATGCGGCGGGCCTGGTGGGGCAGCTGCGTTCGAACGCCAATATAACTCAGCTGTTGGGATATTCAGTCGATCTGTACAACAAGATTGAAGAAGAAACCGGTCTGGGAACGGGTTGGAAAATGAATGGTGGTTTGCGTCTCGCCTGCAACGAGGAACGCTGGACCGAGGTCAAACGGCAGGCCACCACAGCCCATTCCTTTGGTCTGGACATGCAGCTGCTGACCCCGAAGGAAGCGCAGAATCTTTGGCCGCTGATGGATATCAGTGACGTCATAGGCGCGGCGTTCCTGCCCACCGATGGGCAAGCAAACCCCTCGGACATTACCCAGGCGCTGGCCAAGGGCGCGCGCATGGCAGGCGCGAAGATATTCGAAAATACAAAGGTCACCGATCTTGAAATCGAGAACGGCAAGATCCTCGCCGTAATCACTGAACATGGCCGTATCGAATGCGAAAAAGTGATCGTGTGTGCAGGTCAATGGACGCGCGACTTTGCCGCCAAGTTCGGCGTGAATGTGCCGCTGGTACCAATGGAACACCAGTACATGGTCACAGAACCATTTGGTGTGCCCGGCGATCTGCCTACCCTGCGGGACCCTGATCGGCTGACCTATTACAAAGAAGAGGTCGGTGGGCTCGTCATGGGCGGCTATGAGCCGAACCCGATCCCGTGGGCGGTGAATGGCATACCGAAAGGTTTCCACTACACCATTCTCGACAGTAATTTCGACCATTTCGAACAGATCATGGAGCTGTCGCTGGGCCGGGTGCCAGCGTTGGAAACTGCGGGGATCAAGACACTGACGAACGGCCCAGAAAGCTTTACTCCGGATGGCAACTTCATTGTGGGTGAAGCACCAGAGCTGAAGAATTTCTTTGTTGGCGCTGGTTTCAACGCCTTTGGCATCGCCTCGGGCGGTGGCGCCGGAATGGTGCTGGCAGAATGGGCCGCCAAGGGCGAGCCGCCTTTTGACCTGTGGTCCGCCGACATTCGCCGTTTTGGCCGCCCGCATTTCGACACCGATTGGGTCCGCACCCGCACAGTCGAAGCATATGGCAAACACTACACCATGGCCTGGCCACACGAAGAACACGAATCCGGCCGCCCCTGCCGCAAGTCACCGCTTTACGATTCGCTTAAGGATCAGGGTGCGTGCTTTGGCGAAAAACTGGGTTGGGAGCGCCCGAACTGGTTTGCCGACGCTTCGCTGGGCGAGGCGCCAAAGGACGAATACAGCTTTGGCCGCCAGAACTGGTTTGCCGCCGTTGGTCGCGAACACAAAGCGGCCCGGGAGGCGGCCGTGCTGTTCGATCAAACATCGTTCGCCAAATTCGCGCTGAAAGGCCCCGACGCCCTGGCTGCGATGAACTGGATATGTGCCAATGATGTGGACAAACCGGTGGGCGCTCTGGTCTATACCCAGATGCTGAATGACAAGGGAGGAATTGAATGCGACCTGACCGTGGGCCGTGTAGCGCATGATGAGTTCTACATTGTCACCGGCACAGGCTTTGCCACCCACGATTTCGACTGGATCAGCCGCAATATTCCGGACGGGCTGAACTGCCAGCTGTTCGATATCACCTCCTCAAACGCAGTATTGTCGCTGATGGGGCCGAAATCACGAGACATTCTGGCGGCGGTTACCCGCGACGATGTGTCGAATGACGGGTTCAAGTTTGGTACAATCCGGACAGTCGGTATCGCCGGTTGCCCTGTCAGGGCGCTGCGGGTGACATATGTGGGCGAGCTAGGCTGGGAACTGCACTTGCCTGTCGAATATGCGCAAACAGTCTACACAGCGCTGATGGAAGCAGGGCAGCCGCAAGGGCTGGTTAATGCAGGCTACCGCGCAATTGAATCTCTTCGGTTAGAAAAGGGTTACCGCGCCTGGGGATCTGACATCGGGCCCGATCACACGCCGTTTGAAAGCGGGTTGGGCTGGGCTGTGAAACTGCGCAAAAACATAAACTTCAAGGGTCGCGCGACAAGCGAAAAGCAAAAGGCCGAGGGCGTCAAAAAGATGCTGGCCTGCTTTACCGTCGACCCTGATGTGGTGCTGTTGGGCCGCGAAACGATATACCGGGATGGAGAACGTGTGGGTTGGCTAACGTCGGGTGGCTATGGTTACACGACCGGCAAATCCATCGGTTACGGCTATGTCCGAAACCAGGGTGGTGTCGATGCGGAATTTGTTACGTCCGGCACGTATGAGTTGGAGGTTGCGACCCAACGTGTCCCCTGCGACGTTACACTTCAACCGCTTTACGATCCCAAAATGGACCGTATCAAATCGTAACACAAACCCCTGTAGCTAGGATGAGGTTGGGGTAAATGTGTCCCAACCTCATTACCTCAGGAAAGGTGTTCGTTTTCCAGGTAAACCAAGAGGTATCCCGGCAGGATTTACTGTCCAGATCACCAGGTTGCCGGCAGATTTGGAATGCACAAGCACTTTGTTTCCTGTTCTCGCCGCGCAACGTCAAATACCCCGCCGCACTACCTGCGCTGGTGGGGCACAAGTCAGATGTTCAACTGCATGGATGACTTTGTTCGGTCCATTGCAACGAATGTCCTGAACTTTCGGATGTTCTTGTTCGAGAAGAATAACCGTTGGGTAAGCTTTTCATATTCCGTCATATCTCGAACGATAACGATCAGAACAAAATCCACTTCACCAGTAACATAGTAACATTGCTGAACCTCAGGGGCATCATAGAAGCTGTTCTTGATTTCATCAATTTTTCCGCCTGTCTCGGTTTTTAGTTCGACTTCGACGAAAATGGTCAGCGGCAATCCCACGGCTGCCGGATCAATATGCGCTGATTGCGCGGCAATGATCCCTTCCGCCTCCATGCGTTTGATCCTTCGCTGTACGCTGGGCGCAGACAGATTCACGCTTTCACCGATTTGACGGTGCGGCACCGTATTGTCCTGCTGCAACACCCTAAGAATCGCGAGATCGAAGCTATCCAGACTTCCTGATGAAAATTTTTGCTTCACGGCAACCTCATGCAAGTTTGCTTCAATTTCACCTGCAACTTAGAGCGAAAACATCACCGCTATTGATTTATTTTTGCACCAACAATGGAAGGACCACAAAATGCTCGCAAACTTTGAGACTGTCGGAATTGAAAGCCATGCAGCCAAGCCACGCTTTGGCCATGCCGCCGCAAACACTTTACCCCGCGAGGGTTTTGACCTCGCGCAGCGGGAAATTCAAAGCTGGAATGGATATGAAAGAGCCCCAATGCTATCCCTTCAAGGTCTAGCCGATGCGCTGAATCTGGGCACAGTCTGTTACAAGCATGAAGGGTTAAGATTTGGCTTGGGCAGTTTCAAAGCACTTGGCGGCGCTTATGCGGTTCTGCGGGTATTACAGCGTGAATTGACCGAAAAGGCAGGCCGGGAAGTCACCGCCGATGAGATTAGAAACGGCACCCATGCTGCCGGAATTGCAGACATAACCGTCATCTCCGCAACAGATGGCAATCACGGGCGTTCAGTGGCTTGGGGTGCCCAGCGCTTCGGCGCGCCTTGCCGAATTTACATTCACAAAGAAGTAAGCGAATTTCGCGCCGACGCAATGCGCCAGCTGGGGGCCGAAGTGATCCGAGTTGATGGAGATTACGACGCTTCCGTAGCACAGACCCGCATTGATGCAGCAGAACACGGCTGGTTGATCGTTTCGGATACTTCCTGGCCCGGTTACACTCAGGCACCGCTTGATGTCATGGCTGGCTATGGGGTCATGGCGCGTGAGATCGTGCAGGACTTAGCTTTGCCACCCACTCATGTCTTCCTGCAAGGCGGCGTTGGAGGCTTGGCGGCTGCCGTCACCGCGGTATTCCTCCAGGATTGGGGGCAGAATGCTCCGCGCGTCATCGTGGTCGAGCCTGAATTGGCCCCCTGCCTTTTTGCAAGCGCCCAGGCAAATCGGCCTACAGCCGTCGAAGTAGGCGAAGAAACCATAATGGCTGGGTTATCCTGCGGCGCGCCGTCCGAATTGGCATGGAACGTTTTGGGAGAGGCCGCCAGCGGTTTTATGACGATCCCTGATCAGCTTGTGGCACCGGCCGTCCGCCTATTGGCAAACGGCGCTTTCGGAGATGAGCCAATCGAGGCTGGCGAAAGCGCCGTAGCCGGTCTGATTGGCTTGATCTGCGCGTCATTGCGCACCGACCTGCGACAACAATTTCAAATTACACCAAAATCCAGAGTGATGTTAATCGGGTCAGAGGGCGTCACAGATCCGCATGTTTTCAACCGGATCATGAATGATAGCAACTGACATGCGGAAATGACCCCGCTTGGTATTCCCCCTTGGTGGAAGCCGCGCCCGGCTTCCACCTTCCGGCCAGGCCGCCGGAGTTTACCGCTGTCCCACCTGCTAGATACGCCTTTGTCCTTAGCCAATCATGCAGGTTCACTTCCTTTCGACAGTGAACCGCGTTCCCCACGGGTCCGTCAGCTCTTGCGGTTGCAATACAATCCCATCCGTCAACAGCACGATCTCGTCCAAGCCGCTGCTGTCAGTTGGACGAGCTTTTACGCCATTGCTGTTCCAGATATTGCCTGCAAAGTGATGGTGGTACCCGCCCGAACTGTAGAACCCTGCTGAACCTTCGTGCAGCATGCAGTCCTGCGCTAGATGTCGCGTCATGAATTCGTCGACCGCATTGATATCCCCGACCTGTAGGTGGACATGTCCGACCACCATATTTTCCGGAGCCCCGGACCAGTCTTGACGGGCCGCACCCGCAATGGCCTCCAGGTTCAGATGATGCGAGCCCATGCAGATATACTCTCCATCCATCTGCCATGTTTCAACAGGCCGGTCGGCGTAGATTTCGATCCCATTGCCTTCTGGATCGTTTAGATACAGCGCCTCGCTGACGTCGTGATCCGCCGCCCCGGTTAAAGGGATGCGGTTTTGTGCAGCATAGATCAGCCAGCGTCCCAGGTAATCGCGGTCCGGCATCAGAAAAGCTGTATGGAAAAGACCCGCCGCATGCGGATAGCGACGCGCGGTACGGTCTTGGCGCAACTCGAGCAGAACGTTGTTTCCAGCGCCCAGTTTCAGGGTTTCGCCATCCCGCGCCAATTCCTCAAGGCCGAGCACTTGTTGGTAAAAGGTCCCAACAGCGTCCAGATCGTTCACAATCAGTGCCACACGGCCGATTGACACGGGGGCTTCACTGCTTTTCATGCCAAAGACTCCTTTTCTGAGATTCGAAACCCCCTTCCCATCAACCGCGCTGGCGTAGGCCCGCGTTCCCAGCATATTCGCGATCATCGTTGTACTGGCGGCGGCAGTCAAACCTCCAGCCATCCTGTTTAGAAATCCTCGCCTGTGCACATTGCCGGGATTGCAGCATAGAGACCCTCGGCAAGCACGCGGTACAGATCGACCTGCACATCACGATCGGCGGCCAGTTCACCGGCAACAGCCTCGATCAACTCAACCGGCCCCTCGCCACACGCGGTGGCGTGCTGAACATAGGTATCGCCAATATACCACGCGAAGTTGTTGAGGTTCCGGTAAACCAAAACATCCCGACAAAACCCTTCGGACAGTTTGATCGAGGCCTGGGTTTGTGCGTCTTTGCTTAGCTTATCGGCAGGGAGCGGGGTACCTGCCCAAGTCGTCCACCCATCATACCGACGTCACCCAGTGGACCCCTCGGACGACGTATTCGGCATGCTCCCCAATCTTGCACGCGTATCTTCTTTTACATCGCCCATGGCCATGCGCGCGAAGGCTTGCCGCCAGCCTAGGGCGAGGTCTGTCAGATTTGCGAGGGCTTCGGCATCTTCACGGGAAACTCGTCGTGTTAGACGGGCGCGGGTCACGTACAACACGCTCCAGTCCGGATTGCGCCTTTCAATCAACGTTATTCGATCTCCTGCTTCGACCTCACCGGTTTCCAGAACACGGTAGTACCACCCTGTGCGACCCGTTTTCTGAAACAGGTAGGGCATCCATTCATTTCCAGTGTGCAGTCCCAGTTTCCAGCAGGGCTGACGGCCCTGGCTGATTTGAACGATTGCCGTGCCCAGCCTCAGGATGTCGCCAATGCACAGATTTTCCTCGGTCAAACCGGTTGTTGAGATGTTTTCACCAAAAGCAGCGGGCACTGCGCCGGGGGGCAGCTGCCCTTCTCTCTGCCAATCCGCATAGTGATCCTGCGCATAATGGTGAATGGCTTTCTCTGCACCGCCATGCACGGTCAGGTCCGCCTGTGCATCGTCTGAAAAACCAGTAAGCGAAATGACCTGACGTCCGGGCACCCGGTCCTTTTGAATGGCAGAGGGCGGCCTTGCCTCCCAGCGGTTAGTGACACGACCCAGGAAAATGCCACCGATTTCTGAGGATTGTTCAGGAAGGAACATTCAGGCTTCTTTGTGTTCGATGCATATCTTTTCTTCTTCGCCGCGCTCGAGGCTAAGGTTCAGCAAGGTGCAATAGTCATTTCCCATACCTGTCTCATGATAGGCGCAGGTCATGCATTTCCCGAACGAGTGGCCACCGTTCGCTGCCAATGCCAACCTCAAACTCTGAAGAAGACCCTCCTTGAGGGACACCTGAACGCTGGCGGGCAGATTGCCAATGGCGTCTGCAATCGGATTGGCCTCTGCCAAAACGGCGCGGCCAGCCTCGGTCAACTCATGCGAGATCGACCGCTGGTCAGATTTTTGCCGGTGTTCGGCGGCGTATCCCTTGCGCACAAGCGCCTTCAGCGTCTGGGACATCGTTCCGCGTGTTGTCCCTAGGTAATCTGCGACATGTGACGGTGAACGGGAAAACTGATTTGCCTCGGACAGGTACTCCAGCGCGGCTCTTTGCGTCGGATTCAGGTCGCCCGCCCAGCCCGCAGCGGAATCTATCCTGGCAAGGCGGTTGATAAGGATACGTATATTGTGATCGTTTCTCATGCTACAACAAGTAGCGAGTCGAAATTAAAGTTGCAATACGTTTCTTCTTATAGTATCGAATCGCTATTACTTGACCGGAGATGAGAAATGACACTTACCTGGAATTCACTTGCTGCCATTGTGATCGGAGCTTCACCTGCCATCGCAGACGGCACTCACGCCCTTCATCAGGAGGGGGCTGTTATCTCTCCCGCTGATGCCAGCATGACGGCTGACTTCGACATCCTTGCAGCGCATGCGCATCGCAACGGCAATATTGTTACGTTTCACATGACCACCAGCGGCACTGCCGGGGCTTCGGTTCCAGCGGCAACCGGGTCAGTGGGCGGGTCAGACGTCTGGTCCTATGTGTGGCCTACATCTCTGGATCCGTCTGCAGTGGGTTTCGAAGGCGGCACCGGCATCCTGGCAATGGCAGCAACCAGCCACCCGGATTTTGACGACACGCCTCTTTTTGATGAAAACGGCGATGGCAATCCAGCCAATGATGGCATCGAGTGGCACAGCCACTGGGTTGTACTCACCCCGACCGAAGCTTGCAGCCCGGGCGCCCTTGCAGTGCGCGATATTCCCGAAGGGTCGACGCCAAAGCTTCCTGCGACCTGGCCTGGGTTCCCAATCTTTCTGGACAGCCCTGGGTTCACACCGCTGTTCGATGGCCCGGAAATTCAGGTTAATGCTGGGTTTTCCAGCGACGTTCAGCTTGAGGGCATCGCTTATGATGGCGTGACCTCTGCCCTGCGGGTAAACGCCAACATTCACGCTCCGCTGTTGTGCGTCACGGATGTTTTCGACATTGCGTCGGGCGACCTGAGCCTGCCGGGCAAGCTTCAGTAACGGTATCAGCCGGTCGCTTCACGCAGGCGTCCGGCCCCTGAACAAGAGAGACCAATATGCAAGCACCTGAACTACAGGTCAGTGAATGGTTCAACACTGACAAGAATTTAAAGCTTTCGGATTTCCAGGGTAAGGTTGTCCTGATTGAGGCTTTCCAGATGCTGTGCCCAGGCTGCGTCCTCCATGGCATTCCTCTGGCACAAGCTGTGCGGGAGCATTTTTCCAGCGAACACGTCGCCGTAATCGGTTTGCACACCGTTTTCGAACATCATGACGCGATGACCCCGGTATCACTGAAAGCCTTTCTTCACGAATACCGTATCAAATTTCCTGTGGCGGTCGACAAACAGGGCACCGGGCCGTTGCCGGAAACCATGGCGGCATACGGAATGCGCGGCACGCCCAGCCTTGTTCTGTTGGATCAGTCAGGACGGATTGCAGCACATCACTTTGGCCAGGTCTCAGAGCTGCAAGTGGGTGCAGAGATTGGCAGCCTGCTTGCCCGTAAGGCTGCTGCTGAGGACGCAAGTCGGCACCCCAGTCAGGCCAGCCGGTGTGATGACACTGGCTGCGCTGTGTAAAACGGAAGTGTAGAGAAGACAAACCAAGGCGCACTTCCCATTCTCGGTTTGTGCTACTTGGGTTCACCCTTTTCTTAACTGTGCAGGTCTGCCCTGGTTTCACATGATCGTTTCGGCCAGGCACCACGCCCGTTTCAGATTTGAATACCGCGATAGCAATAAGGCCGGATCATCTGGAATACGGTTTCACACCGGTCGAGGCAAGTTTCGCAAACTCTGTCGTGTTCGGCTGCCAACCTTGTCGTGTATGAGCGAGTGATGCCAGTGAAATTCTTACTAAATCCGTGCGATCGGCAAGCTTCGTCGATACCTTGTTTCTTGCATTACTCGGGGGAAATGGCGGATGAAGTTCATTCACATCACTGATATACACCTCGTCCGCGACTCCGGACCGCTCAATGGCGGTTTTCCGTCCCAACGGTTGGACGCCTGCTTGGACGATATCCTTCAGTGGCATTCCGATGCGGCGTTCTGTGTCATCTCTGGCGACTTGGCTGAATTTGCCGAGGAGGAGGCCTATCGGGCGCTCAAGGCGAGACTGGCCGCATTTCCTCTTCGCTCATTTCTGCTGATTGGAAATCACGACGACCGAGCCGTTTTCCAATCGGTCTTCCCGGATCATCCAAAGGATGCCAATGGGTTTGTCCAGCATCGGTTCGAAATGGACGAGGGTGTTTTCTTGTTTCTCGATTCAACCAAAGACGGGCGCGATGTGCATGAAGGGCAGCTTTGCCCTGCCCGGCTGGACTGGCTCAGGCAGCAACTGACCGAAGCCGAGGACAAGCCCACCTATGTGTTTTTGCACCACCCACCCTTTGACCTTGGCATTCCCCTTGTGGACGATATCAGGCTGGTCGAGGCGGACGCCTTTGCTGATGCCCTCAAACACGGGCGCAATATTCGGCATGTATTTTACGGTCATGTACACCGCATGACCTACGTGAATTGGCGCGGCTTTCCATTTACCAGCCTGCCCAGCCTCAACCACCAGGTCCCGTTGAATGCGGCCAGCGCCGATGGCGAGTTCTGCGACGAACCTCCGGCCTACGGTGTGGTACAGATTGCCGAGGATCAGTTGACAGTGCATTTCAACACTTTCCTGCAACGCAACCCATTGCATCAGACCTGAGGCATGGAATCCTACTGGATCGCATTGGTTCTCGTTTCGGCGGCAACCCACCCATTGCGCGACCTTACGCTGAAAGGGGTTGCGCATCCGGTGTCGTGCTATGTCGGAGTGTCTCTGACCTGGGTGATCCTGGCGGCGGTTCATACGCTGGTCATGGGTCAGGAATTGAGCCTGCCGCTTGAGACCTGGCCCTTTGTCGCAATCTCAGCCCTTGGTTTGACCTTCTATTACTACGGCACATTGTCGGCCCTGAGACGTGGGAACCTGTCGGTTTATTATCCGATTATCCGTTCGTCGCCGATTGCCATTGTTGCTTTCAGCTGGCTGGCCCTTGATCAGCATTATTCGTGGTTCACATTGGTGGGAATCGCGCTGGTCCTTTTAGGCAGCCTGATGATCCAGAAGTCGCCCGGCGGCCTACTGCACGATCACAGAGCATTCGCGCTGGCAAGTATGGCGATGCTGGGGTCGGCTGCCTATTCGTTAAGCGATGCCCAAGCGATGAAGCTGACCAATCCGGCACCTTTCCTGTTTTTCACCTATATTCTTGTGACACCGCTGCTTGCTGGCATCAGGGCCTGGGAAGATCGCCACTTGTCAGCCCCGTTCCTGGGGGTCGTGCGGGGCTGGGCACAGGCACCGGTGCGGATCGCATTTGCCGGGATCGTGTCCTATCTGTCCTACCTGTTCATCCTGACCGCTTTTCAGCTTGGGGCTGAGGCCGCCACAGTCAGCGCGGTCCGGCAAGCATCAATCCCGGTTTCGGTGACCCTCGCAGCGATCATCCTCAAGGAATCCCGCTTTCTGCACCGTATCGGCTGGGCCAGCCTGATCGCACTGGGAATCCTGTTGATTATGCTGTCCCGAGGTTAAACCTGTATCCACTGTCTTGATGTACCGCAAATTCACCATTCTTCCACTGGCCTTGTTTAGGATCTTTCCGGAAAAAATGGCCGGTCCTGAAGTGGCGTGCACGACAAAACCAACGGATTATACTGATCGACCCGAAACGCTCTATCGCTGGACCCAATGCTTGGATGCCATAGTCGTTCTGACAGTGCAAATACGCCAATTCCTAAGCGAAAAATGAACTTGGCAATCCCTAAGATCGAAATGCCGCTATATTACCCGATCTCCAGATTATTACAGAAACAGCCCACACCAGTCACCGGCCACTGATTCTGCCGAGCCATTCGGATGTCGCTTCTAGCCCTTGCCGCAGGATAGTAAACATATGCTCGATTTCGCCTTGTGTAATGATGAGGGGCGGCGAAAGAACACACATGTTGATCACGGGTCGAACAAGCAGACCACGTTTCTGGCATTCCATATCGATACGGCTGCCAATCTCATAGTCGCGCCCCAGCTCGCTCTGGGGATCGCCATCGACTGAGCACTGAACACACCCCATCAATCCCATCCCACGCGCATCGGCCACGATGTCAATCTGGCGCAACTGCTGTAACTGATCCTGAAAAACCGGGCCGACTTTTCGAACGTGTTCGAGTATCCTTTCCCGCTCGATAATCTCGATGTTTTTCAACCCGGCAGCCGCGCTGACCGGATGGCCCGAATAGGTATAGCCATTCGAAAAGGTGGCATCTTTTCCCGCAACATCC
Source organism: Ruegeria sp. AD9 (assembly GCF_056542305.1). Classification (NCBI taxonomy): domain Bacteria; kingdom Pseudomonadati; phylum Pseudomonadota; class Alphaproteobacteria; order Rhodobacterales; family Roseobacteraceae; genus Ruegeria; species Ruegeria sp. AD9. Next base: position 105,129 of record NZ_JBQFZP010000011.1, on the reverse strand, counting down.
GCAATCAGCCTGTCAGAAATAATCGCGGCCCCCATCGGCGCATACCCGGATGTCATTCCTTTGGCACAGGTGATTATGTCAGGCTGAATGCCAAAGACAGCCTCGGAGGCGAACCAATGGCCCAATCGACCGAAAGCCGTCACGACCTCGTCGGAAATATACAAAACATCATACTTCCTGCAGATGTTCAGGCAGCGTGCGTGATACCCAATTGGTGGTACGATGACGCCGCCCGAGGCCAAAACCGGTTCGGCGATAAAAGCGGCAACATTTTCCGGGCCAAGTGCCACAATGGCGTTTTCGAGATCGGCAACTTTCTCGTTCAGAAAGCTTTCATCGCTTTGACCGGGCGCGCGGTAAAGCGGGTTCACGTCCGGCAGGAAATGCGCCAGGTCGTCGGCCTTGTCGAGCCAGAGCCTGTCACGTTCCTTCCCACTGACGCTGGCCGCCAGATATGTGCTTCCGTGATAGGCTTTTTGCCTTGAAATGATTTTCTTTTTCTCTGGCCAACCCATTAGGTTGTTGCGGAAATGGACAAACCGGATGGCAGTATCAACCGCAGTGGAACCGCCGGTTGTAAAGAAGACATTATTCAGGTCACCCGGCGCACGTTTGGCGATTTCGCGGGCAAACTGTGCCGCAGTCGAGTTTGTGTTGTTGAAGGGCGAGAAATAGGCAAGGTTCCGGGCTTGCTCGGCCATTGCTTCGGCCATTTCCGCGCGTCCATACCCAATCTGGGTGCACCACATGCCCCCCGGTCCGTCGATCAGGCGTGCACCTTTTTCGTTTATCAGATGAATGCCGCTGGCACCTTCGATAAAGGTGCGGTCGTTTTCACCCAAAGCCTCCATCCCTTCCCACGGGTGCAGGAAGTGGTCGTTGTCCCATTGCTTTACGTTGGAATTATCCATGGCGTGCCATGCTTTCCGCGCTTAACACAATGGGAAATTCTTCGCGTACCCGAGCGTCCAAGGCGCCAAAATAGTTGGGGAAATGGCTGTCGAGGATGGAATTCGCCTTGTCGCGGGCGCGGTCCAGAAGATCCGTTTTCCCCTCGTTCTCCCAAGTGTCCGTACGCTCGCGGTCCATAAGCTGAGGGTAGACGAATTCGCTGTTCATATAGCTCAGCGTGTGCGGATTGCCGAGGAAATGACCCGGATCTATGGCACATTGGTGAATCACATCCACCGCCATGGTTTCATCGGTAACCTCTATCCCGCGCAACGATCGCAGGATCATGCCGCCGGCTTCGTCATCGATGACCATGCTTTCAAAGCTGCATCCCATAAGACTACCGATCATACCACCAAACTCGCACAGGCGATTGGCGCCGGCATGCGCTGCAAGGGTAAAGGTCAGCGCCTTTTCCAACCCGTATTGTGCATCAGGTATTTTTGCATCGGTCATACCTGCACCCACCGAAGTGGGAAGGCCGTAAAAGTTGCCCATCTGAATTGCTGCGGCACCGATCAGCGCCTGTTCACCACTGCCGCCGGTGAAAGACCCGCTGCGCAGGTCCGTTATGAAAGGCCAGGCCGCAAAGCAGATAGGGCAACCCGGCGTGATCAGGTTGACGATGGCGACGCAGGCAAGTGTTTCGGCGACGGTTTGAACCAGTGTTCCCGCAAGCGTCGCCGGAGCCGTGGCCCCGGCTTGAGGCGGCACGGCCAGATCAACAGTCAGGCCCAGCTTGGCCGTATCGATCAAGATTTCCATGTTTTCCTTGCCGACCCGCAGAGGGGAAACAATGGGGCAGCCGCCGAATATGACGCTTGGCTTTTTCAGGAAAGCCCCCTCGCCGCCCTGAGCTAAGTCAAACATGCGGATGGCATGTGGAATGTGGCTGCGGTCGCGGAATGTCAGGCAGGCGGGTTTTTGGCTGCCTGCAAGCATGGCGTAAACGGTGTTCATGTCATGGGTGAAATCATCGGTCACATCCGTCGCCAGAACCGTGTCGCCCAGCATGTGAATGTTTTCCAAACGGTCTACCAGGCGGGTGAAATCATAAACATCACGCAGAACCGACGGACGATAGGTTTTGGTTTTGGCATCGAATGTTGTCACGGCGGTTCCAGAGTTGGCGAAGTAAACGCTCTCTGCCGAACAATGCATGTCGTCTTTGCCTTCACGCTCTCCGCGGGCATAGACATAAAACTCCTTGGCAGCACCAGCCAGGATGTCTTCCATCAGGGCGCGTGGAAAGCACAGCCGGTTGAGGTCACTCAACATTGCACCTTTGGGAAGCACCAGCTCAAGCAACTCCGGGAAATGGTCGGTAATACCGGTTTGTTCCAGAACGGTCAGGGCTGCATGATGGATGTTCTCCATATCGATTTGAGTCAGCGGTCTATAGCGTCCGCCGCTCAGACCCCCGCGTACGGCTTCGTTACCCGTGGTCGTCTGTTGTACCTTCAGACGCGCTGCGCGCCCGCCGCCCCCGCGACGACGTGAACGGGGTGCTTCATTGGTGCTGTTCATGTCGCATCCTCTGCCAAATCAATAATCTCACGGCGAAACCAGTCTTTGTCTGCATCGGCCTTTGGGCGCTCGAAATCGCGGGCGGCGCGATGGCCGGCAAAAACCGCGTCTGCGATCAATCCCGGCGACGCGGCATCACCAATGAGGTCAAGGGTTTTCAAACCGGCCCCCTTCAGGCTGTCGAAAAGGGCAGTTTCACGCTTGCGCTCGGTCACCAGAACCGTTGAGGCGCACTGGATTTCAATTTCGCGGCCGGTAAAGGCACAGCCGATCCGCACCGCGCCGCCCTGAACCGCCGTAAGCACCTGATTGCAGCGGATATCCACCCCCAGTTCGATCATACGGGCCTGGATGCGGGACTGTTCCAAAGTATGAACGGCGTAGGCCGAAACCAAACTCTCTGGCGTGGCAAAAATGACCTGATATCCGGCAGTCGCCAGTTTCTCGGCAATCACTCCCGCCAGATAGATGTGGTCATCATCATAGATCATCACCGGGCCGCCCGGGGGCAGAACCCCATTCATGATCTCATCAGGCGTCAACACATTGGCATCCGGCATGACCGTGGGCAGGCGGCGCTGCGTGTTGCGACCCACGCCATCTGCGCGCCAATAGCTGCCGGTTGCGACAAAGACATGTTCGATGCCAAGCTCGGAGACTTGTCCGGCTTCGAGCTTGCTGTCCGTGAACAACTGTACGTTGGCCCGCTGCTTCAGATCGTTCAGGCGATAGTCAACCACCCGCGACCAGGCGGCGAGGCCGGGAAGTCTGCTTTCCCTGCCAACCCGTCCACCAAATTCGGTCGAGGCCTCGGCCAGTGTCACCTGATACCCGCGCCGTGCCAATTGCATGGTGCATTCCAGCCCCGCAGGTCCGCCACCGATGACCAGCACTTCTGCCTCGCTTTTTTTCGGCTCAATGATCTCGGGGTGCCAGCCGCGGCGCCATTCCTCGCCCATCGTTGGGTTTTGTGTGCAGCGGATCGGAACACCCAGATTGTCCGACGACACGCAGATATTGCAGCCGATGCATTCGCGGATTTCGTCGATCCTGCCTTCCTCGATCTTTTTTGGTATGAAAGGGTCCGCAATGGATGGCCGCGCGGCACCGATAAGGTCGACAATTCCCTTATTGACCACCGACAGCATCATGTCCGGGGACGTCAGTCGGCCAACGCCAACAACAGGTTTTCGGGTGATCTGTTTGACGTGAGACAGAAACGCGTTCTGATAACCATCTTCGGGCTGGAAACGGGTCGTTGCGCTGTCATTGGACCAATCCGCCACATTCACGTCCCACAGGTCGGGAAGATCGGCCAATAGCTCGACAATGGCGCGGCCTTCTTCTGCCGCCTGCATACCGTCGGCGCCCATCATCTCGTCAATGGCAAAGCGGAACGCCACGGCACAGCTGTCGCCTATGGCATCGTGGGTGTCTTCCAGCAGTTCACGCGTCAGCCGCACTCGATTTTCAAGCGACCCCCCATATTCATCGCTGCGCTGGTTCATATGGGGCAGCATGAAATGCTGTGCCAATGTCATGTTGTGCCCGGCATAGACATAAACGATGTCAAACCCGGCCTCTTTCGCGCGCAGGGCCGCGTCGCGGTGCCAGCGGCGAAGTTCCCTAATATCAGCCTTGTCCATGGCCTGCGCATGCTTTGGATGCGTCGTATCCACAGACATTTCGGAAGGTGCAAGAACCGGAGCGCGGGTCAGCAGATTCTGCGCATGGTTGCCGTTATGAACCAGTTGGATGGCCGCCAGCGCGCCATGTGCATGCACTGCATCGGTCATCAGCCGCAGCGCAGGCACATCGCGTGCATCCCACAATCGCCCTTCAGGGAACGGGGACAAATCCGAGGTCGGATGAATCTCGGTTTCCTGATTAGACACCACGGCCCAGCCACCTTCTGCTTTCATTCCCCGCACGGCAGCGTCCGCCCGCGGCCTGAGATGCCCCATCCCGGTGCAATGCGGCACCTGATAAAAGCGGTTTCTGGCTGTCACCGGCCCGATCTGGATCGGTTCAAAAAGCAGAGCATATGGGTTCGCGTTCGACATAATCACGCGTTTTCCTGTAGTTGGGTTCCGGAGCCCTTAGGCCCCGGATGATGGGTTGTGTTAGAAGCCGGCTTTGATCCGCTCGAATTCGGCCAGCATCTTCGCCTCAAGCTCGGGGTTCACAGCATCAAAGAACAAGCTGCCTTCGAAGAAGCTTTTGGGATCGGAAAAACCATAGGCTTCGATATTGGCCTGATCGGCGATTTCAAACGCTTTTGCGTTGGAATGCGGGTAGCCCCAGTTGTCGATGATGTACTGACCACTGGCAGGGTCCGTAAGCGCGTTCAAAAGGTCATAGACCTGATCGACCGGTGTCGTGGACGATTTCAGATGCACATAGCCACACGCCCAGGTCGCGATGCCCTTGTCCACGTTGCGCATCATGGCCGCGGGCACTTCGTTCCAGATCAGGTTCAGTTCGGACTGGTTCCAGGCCCAACCCATTTCGATCTCGCCACTGGTCATGGCCTGGTCAAACTGACCCGCATCGGACCAGTAAAAGCGCATGTTTGGATGGATCGAGCGCAGGAAATCCGATGCTTCCTTGAATTGCTCATCGCTCAGGTTGGTGTAGTCATCCGCGTTTCCGGTGGCCAGCGCGGCCAGGGCATAAGCAGACGATGCGGCATCCGGGATGGCGATTTTGCCCGCAAAGGCCGGGTCCGCCATCAGTTGCAGCGAGATGTCATCCCCCGAGATCTTGTCGGTGCGATAGATCAGGCCCGTGTTCCCCCATTCAAATGGCAGCATGTAAAGCTGGCCGTCCAGAACGATGGCGTCGACCTCTTTGATCTCGGGCAGCACATCCGTCCAATTGGTCAGCTTGCTTTCGTCCAAAGGCTGAATCAGATCAGCTGCGACCCATTTTCTGACAGCGTCGGAACAAGGATGTGCCAGATCAGCGGTAAAACCGGAACTCAGCTTGGTAAAGGCTTCTTCCTGGCTTCCGAAATAGGAATAGCTTGGCGCTTCATCCCCGTATTTTTCCATGTAGCTGGCAAAGAACCCGGGATCTTCATATCCCGACCAGTCAAAAACCGTCAGATCAGCGCCACCTGCACTGGCACTGCCTGTCGTTAACGCCGTCGCACATGCGAAGGCCGCAATTCCCTGAAGTTTCATTCTATCCTCCCTCTGTTTTATTCCGAATTCGTACCAAGATCGATCACACTCGCCGCCTGAAGCCCCAGCCAAACGGAGTCGCCACGATTGAAATCGACCGTGTGAAAATAGTTTGGAACCGAGACCGAGATTGGTTTTTCGGCCCCTGCCACCTGAATGTGGTAGTGAATATTTTCACCGTAGAAGGCGACGTTGCTGACGGTGCCTTGAACCGTTGATAGGTAGTCTTCAGGCCGATCCGCAGCAATCTCCAGCTGTTCCGGTCGAATACCGATATTCATGTTTCTGGCGCTGATCGCCACATTGGGATTTCTCTCGATTTCCATCCGCCCGAAGGCAGCCGCATCGATTGACAACGTGTCACCGCTTTCGCCAAGCAACCGGGCCGGCAATATGTTCATCTCACCGATGAAGCGGGCCACTTGCTGATCACAGGGACGGGCATAAAGCGTTGTTGGCGTGTCCACCTGCTTGAGTTGCCCGTTGAACATCACGCCGATACGGTCGGACATGGTCATCGCTTCGTACTGATCATGCGTGACCATCACAAAGGTAATGCCAAGCGACTGTTGCAGATTGCGCATTTCAAACTGCATCTGTTCGCGCAGCTTCTTGTCAAGCGCTGACAAGGGTTCATCCAAAAGCAACACCTTGGGTCGCATGATCAGCGCGCGGGCAAGCGCCACCCTTTGACGCTGCCCGCCCGATAACTCGCTTGCACCGCGATCCTGAAGACCACCCAGTTCGACCATTTCCAAGGCTTCGGCGACGCGCTGATCGATCTCGGCCTTAGGCGCTTTGCCCCGCAACCCGTAGGCTACGTTATTCCCGACATTGAGGTGCGGAAAGATTGCGTAGCTTTGGAAAACCATGTTCGTCGGGCGTTTGTTGGCGGGCACTCCTTCCATATCCTGACCGTCAATCAGCACCTTCCCTCTGGTGGGTTCCTGAAAGCCCGCGATCATGCGTAAAACCGTGGTCTTGCCACATCCCGAAGGACCGAGGAGCGAAAAGAACTCGCCCTCTCTGAGGTCAAGGTTTATGCCGCTCGCGGCCACAAATGTGCCGTAGCGCTTTTCGACGTCCCTGAGCTCTATGATGTTTCTGTTTGTCATCGGACCTCAGATGCGGATGAACGGCGGCGGAAGTATTCAGCCAGAACCAGAAGCAGAACCGAGGTTAGCAACAGGATCGACCCCAGTGCCAAAACATTTGGAAGCTTGGCGGGGAAACGGATCTGGCTCCAGATATAAACCGGCAGGGTTGGCTGGTTACCGGACAGGAAAAAGGCGAGGACGAATTCATCGAAACTGACGGTGAATGTGACCAAAACACTGGCTACGATACCGGGGGCAACGACCGGCAGCGTCACGCGACGGAATGTTTCGAACACGCCGACGCCCAGATCGTAAGATGCTTCCTCCAGTGATGCGTCGAAGTCATCAAAGGCGGATTTCAAGATCGAGACAGAGAACGGCAGCGCGAGAAACGTATGGCCCAGAATGACGGTCAGCAATGACGGCTTGAGACCGAGGAACAGAAACAGGACCAGCATTGAAGAGGCGACGATTATGCCCGGGATCACCAAAGGCAGCATCACCAGACCTTCTGCCGCGCGTTGACCCCGAAAACGGTACCGAACAAAGGCACGGGCGGCGAACAATCCCATGGCGGTCGATAGAAGGGCAACAACAGTGCCGACGGCAAGCGAATTCCAAAGCGCCTGGATCAACGTGTCCTGCTCGCCTAGCTTCCGATACCAGTCCAGTGTCCAGCCCTTGATCGGGAACGCAACGATTGTGCCGCTGTTGAACGAGAACAAGGGAAGGAACAGAACCGGCAGGTACAGAAACAGCAGATACAGGAACGCATAGGCTGTCAGGGTTGTAGGACGTCTCATCTGATCCGCCTCCCCAGCCGCGTTGCGGACATGACAAACACGATAGCCACAAAACCCACCGACAGCATTGCGATCAGCGATAGCGTAGCCCCAAGGGGCCAGTTGTTGGCGGCCCCGAACTGCACCTGAATAAGATTGGCGATCATCTTCCCATCTGAACCACCAACCAGAGCCGGGGTCACATAATCACCAACTGTAGGGATGAAGATGATCAGGCAAGCGGCAATGATACCTGGGATCGTCAGCGGCAGCGTCACCCGCATAAAACGTTGAATGGGACTGTTCCCAAGATCTGTTGCAGCCTCAAGTAGACTGGGATCGATTTTCTGCAATGAGACATAGATCGGTAGGATCGCAAATGGCGCCCAGGCATGAGCGAGCGTCAGCACAACTGCGAATTCGTTGTAAAGCAGGAAGTCGAGAGGCTCGCTGATCAGACCCAGCGCCAGAAGCGCAGAGTTCATAACGCCGTTGAAACCCAAAATGAGTTTCCAGGCAAATACGCGCAGCAAATAGCTGGACCAAAATGGAATGGTGATGAGCAGAAGCCAGATGGTCTTTTTCTGGGCCTTCATCGCGATAAAATACGCGATGGGATAGGCCAGTGCGACGGTGACTACGGTTACCGCTCCGGCAATCCAGATCGACCGAAGCATCAGGTGCCGGACCAGCGGATCCGCAAACGCATCGCTGTAATTCTTCAGCGTCGGTGTCTTGTCGAGCGTCACATAGGTTTGGGTCCAGAATGAATAGGCAATCAGGATCAACAATGGCGCCGCGACCAGAAACCCCACGTAAGCCGTGGCTGGCGCGCTGAGGGTATATCCCCGGGACGCTTCGCTGCGAAAGATCACCCAACCTCCCTTCCCGAAATTCACGAGTTGCTAATGGACGATCGTCCATTAAATGTTGCGCCAGAAAGGCCTTTCGTGTCAATATTCCTTTGATCTACCTCTATAAGGCATTCACAAACGGTTGGTAACATTGAACAAAGTGCAAAGCACCAAGGAACAAAAACGCGGTTCAAAGCGGGATCCGGAAGCCAATAAACAGCTACTGATCGACGCGACTCTGGACACAATTGCCGATATTGGAGTTACCGATACCTCGGTCAGCCGAATCTGCGAGCGCTCCGGCCTGTCGCGCGGAATGATCCATTTGCATTTCGGGGGTAAGGACAATTTGCTGACCGCAGCCGCCCGGCATTTCAGCACCGAGTATTATGCCGAGATGGACAGAAGGATGGATCTGGGCGCGAGCGCAACGCCCGAAGACCGTGTTATGGCAGTGATTGAGGCCGACCTGTCAGAAGCACTGCTCAATCCGCGCAGTACGAAAATCTGGCATGCGTTTCGGGGTATCGCAAGCTCTCATCCAGGTATCGCCCGTTACAGCAGCACTCAGGATGACAAACTTGTCGAAACCTTGCGGTCCGCGTTCAAAGAGATAGCCCCTAAAAACGGACGTGACCCGAACCTAGTAGATGACGCAACCAGCGGAACGCTCGCCTTGCTGGAGGGGATGTGGGTGAATTACCTAACCGATATGCAGGGATTTTCACGCCGCCGCTCTGTCAACCTTGTTCGAAGGTTTTTATGCGGACTTTTCCCCGGAAAATTCTAGGTTTAAGCCTTGGCGGTGTTCTAGTTCAAGTTGGATAACTCGGAGACAGAAGTTTCTGAGAGAAAATTGTTCCGGGCGCATACAATCAGCTCGTCTGTGCTTTCGTTTTGAAACAACTGCGACTGCCGTGCCATTACTTACATACCCAAACTTGGGACACTGTCAGGTGACGAAGCCCCCTGCCCCACGGGCCTAAGGCGCTTGTCCACTTGTCGACAGATACAGGTTATTAGTACCCAAACCGGACATGGGTGACCTTTCCTGTAGGCTCGGATTTTGGCTTAGCCACCACAACAATGCCTACACGCCACAAAAAAAGTTTCACTTTGGGGAATTTTTTCCAGGCGCCTTCGTAGTTGTATTGTCTGCCATCCGGCAGACCTGAAAAAGTCGGAGAATCCAATGTCCCTAAAATCCCTCACTTTTACCGGTGTCGCGCTGGTTGCGACTGCAACCGGTTCATTTGCGGATGGTCACACCGGTGCGCCAGCCGCAACTGGCCAGCTCAACGGAGAAACCTTCCTGATGGATGCGCGCAAGATGACGCTCTATACCTTTGACAAGGACGAGACAGGCGTTTCGAATTGCTATGATGACTGTGCCGCCAAATGGCCGCCGCTGATGGGTGATGCCAACATGGAACTGAAAAAAGGCTACAGCCTGATTGAACGCAAGGATGGCAGCGTTCAGGTCGCCTACAAAGGAAAGCCGCTTTATCTATGGTTCAAAGACGAAAACCCTGGGGACATGACAGGGGACGGTGTAAAAGGTGTTTGGCATATCGCACGCCCCTGAACCTTGGTGCCGGGGGAAAGTTTCCTCCCCCGGCTTACGTACATGCTTCAGTCATTTGAAAACCAGCTTGAAAACTGCCTCCCCGATCTTTGGCGTTATGCCTGGTCGCTGACCCGTGATCGGGATGCGGCGGATGATCTGGTGCAGGATTGTGTTGAACGCGCCCTTCGCAAACGATTGCTATGGCTTCCGGGACGGCCGTTGAAACCATGGCTCACTAAAATATTGTTGAACCTCTATCGGGATAGGTGGCGTCGAGAGACCAAATTCAACACTGTCGATCTCGACAACATTTCGACGCTGGCAGCAACAACAAGCACGGCCGAAGAATGGTTGGAACTCAAGGCTGTCTGGAAGGCGCTGGATTCTGTTCCCCAAGATCAGCGAGAAGCCCTTCTTTCTGTTGTGATTGGTGAGTTAAGCTATGACGAAGCGGCCACAACTTTGTCCATTCCAAAGGGTACGCTGATGTCGCGGATCTCGCGCGCGCGTACTAAAATCAAATCTGAAATGGACGCTTCGACCGCCGTGAAGATCAGGAGCGTGAAATGACGCACACCCCATCCATCGAAGACCTGGTTCAGCGTTGCATAGACGGTGAGTTGTCACCGGAAGAGAGCGAACGCCTTGACCGTCACCTTGCCCGTCACCCGGACGATGCAGCGCGCGTTCGTGCAATGCAGCGTCAATCTGATCTGATAAACAAGGCGGTCCCTGTACCTTCTGCGGCACATCTTCGAAGTCTGCGGAAACAGGCCACGCCACCCTCGCCAGTCTCTTTGAGGCTGGTTGCTTCGGTCGCGGTTTTTACAGTCGGATTCGGCTTGGGATCTTATTTGCAACCTTGGAACAGTGGAACAACCGACGATCTGGCATTGTTTTCGCAACACGCAAAGGCGGCGCATTCTCTATTCGCCGTTGAGGTTCTTCACCCTGTAGAAGTCGCCGCTGCGGAAAAAGACCACTTGCAAACCTGGCTCTCCAATCGTCTGGGCTCTGCCATTATCGCGCCGCAACTTGGGGAAACCGGGTTCTCCCTGATTGGAGGACGCCTTTTGCCCGCAGGAGACCGAGCCTCAGCTTTATTTATGTACGAGAATGCAGAGGGTGATCGGTTAAGTTTGATGGCCACGCATGGCGACACAACTCAAACTCAATCATTTCGGTTTCGACAAGAGGACGGGTATCTTGTCGTCTTCTGGCAGGACGGACCCTGGCAGTATACGTTGGTCGGAGACCAGCAGCGCGACCCGATGGAACACATCGCCCGCTTGGCGCATGGTCAAATGATCTAGAGACTGCTTTGAGCGGCTTCATTCGCGCAGAAGCTTTGCGAAACCCGCAAGTTTACAGCAAAAAGCAGTCCGAAGTTACCGGTGTCTGTTGCGGTGAACCGCACCAAGTGGCAAGAACTTTTTTGTTGGCTGAGAATATCTTAACTCCGCGTATGCCGGTCAGTGAACGGTGTTCGGTATTCAAAAGGAGAGCTACATGGCAAACCTATCAGGGGTTCGTGCGGCAGTCATTGGAACGGGTTTTATCGGAACAGTTCACGTGCAGACCTTGCGCCGCTTGGGTGTGCAGATAGCTGGCGTTCTTGGCTCATCTCCAGAAAGAGGCGCAGCCGGCGCCGCAGAACTTTGTGTGGCACAGGCATACTCGTCCTTGGAGGAGTTGCTGGCCGATAATAGCGTGGATGTGGTTCACGTAACTTCCCCAAACCAGGCGCATTATCCGCAGGTCATGGCCATCCTCAGAGCCGGAAAGCACGTGATCTGCGAGAAACCACTGGCAATGACCAGCCAGCAATCGGCTGAAATGGTCGAAATGTCGGCTGCGTCCGGTAAGATTTGCGCGGTGTGCTACAATATCCGGTTTTATCCTCTGAACCAGCACGCACACGAAATGGTCAACCAAGGTGATTTGGGCGATATCCGCCTTGTCACGGGCCACTACCATCAGGATTGGCTTGCGAAACAAACGGACTGGAATTGGCGATTGCAGGCCGAGTCAGGAGGAGTTCTGCGTTCGGTTGGCGATATTGGCACGCACTGGGTCGATTTGACGGGCTTTATTACAGGATTAAAGGCAAAATCCGTTTTCGCGGATTTGACGACATTTCTACCGGAGCGGCAGCGCCCGATGGGGCCAGTTGGAACATTCTCAAACGCAGGTGGCGCAACCGAGACCGTGGCGATTGATACAGACGACAGCGCAGCAATCCTGATACGGTATGAGGGCGGCGCCAAGGGGGTCATGACGACGTCGCAGATCAATTTCGGACGCAAGAACTCCCTAGTCTGGGACATAGCCGGAAGCAAATCCAGTGCGGCATGGGACAGCGAAAAGCCGGATCATCTGTTCATAGGTCATCGCGACGCCGCCAATCAGGTATTGATGCGTGATTTTACCCTGATGAATGCAGCCGGGACCTGTGCCGCGTCTTTACCGCCGGGCCATGTCGAAGGGTTCGCGGACAGTTTTTTTAACTTTTTTAACAGCGTTTATCTGGACATTTGCGCAGGCACGCGCGGGCAAGGCAGCACGTGGGCGACATTTGAAGACGGTCACTATGAAATGCGTTTCTGCGAGGCCGTTCTCAAATCCGCCCGAGAAAGCCGCTGGGTCGATTTGGTTGAGATTTCAGATTGATGCCGCTAAACGCGGCGTCCAGTGTTCTGTTAAAACACTGACTGCCGCCGGGATCTGTCGCAAACTTCACCCCCACCTGTTGTCCGTCGTCAGGGATTTTGGTACAGATGGCTATCTGTTCTAAGAGAGGGTCCGGCGCATCTGACTGGTTTGATTATGCGGCCTATTTGCGACGATCCCAAGCGGCTTGATGTCGTGTTTTTCACGAAGTTTGTCTTTAGGTGCCCCGCGGTTATTGGGTGCTTTCCGCTATTTTCCTGTAGATCATATCGCTCCTAATAGGTGCCAAGCCATTCTTTCCGCCCCCGATACCGAAATCAAATGCTGGTGCGCTTGACGGCAAGTGTACCTCGTTTTAGATAGTTAGTTATTACTCACTAACAAAATGATATCCTATGCCTTCCCGCAAGCCCGCAGATGAACGCAAGACCGAGATCGTACAGGCAATGCTGCGTCTCGCGGACGAGTTGGGCCCAGATCGCCTGACCACGCAGTCGGTTGCTGATACAGTCGGGCTGACGCAGCCCGCAATCTTCCGGCATTTCGCGACCAAACAGGATTTATGGTTGGCGGTGGCAGCTGAGATTTCTGAACGCCTCCGAACCGCATGGGGTGACGCGCTTAGGACATCCGCCGATCCGGCAGATCGGATCAAAGCGCTGATCTTGGCACAATTGCACCAGATCGAGACTATGCCGGCCATCCCGTCCATTCTGTTCTCGCGCGAGCTACAGGTCGAAAACGACGATCTCCGGCAATCTGTTCTTACGCTGATGACTGAATTGGTCGGATTGCTGTCCATCGAGCTGACCAACGGGCAAAAAACGGGCCTGTTCGACACAGACCTGCCGCCTGAAGACGGAGCGCTACTGTTGGTCTCGCTGGTGCAAGGGTTGGCGATCCGCTGGACTTTGGGGAAACGCGGTTTCGCATTGGAATCCGAAGGAAGCCGATTGCTCGATGCTCAGATGCGGCTATTCCGAATAGCAAGTACAGAGGTTTCGCCATGAACCGCCGTATCATCCTGGGTGTCAGCCTTGTTGTCGTCCTCGCAGTCTTTGGCAGGTTCGTCCTTACAGAGCGCCCGATCAGTGTTTCCGCGGCCGCAATTGAACAGAATGTCCCTGTACGTGTTTATGGGCTGGGTACGGTCGAGGCCCGGATCGTCTCAGATGTTGGATTTGAAGTTGGTGCCACGCTGACAGAACTTTCGGTCGACAGTGGTGATACGATCAAAGCGGAGCAGGTCCTTGCCCGGCTTCATCCGACGGAACAACAAGCAAAAGTCGCGCGCGCCAAAGCGGGGGTTGCCGCCGCAGAGGCTACCTTGGGCAAGGCTGAGGCAAATGTGATACGCGCGCGTGCCATTCTTGCGCAGCGGCAGTCGACAAATGCGCGCCAGCAGGAACTTGCCGGGCGCAACGCCGTCTCGACTCAGGCTGCGGAAGAAGCGCAGCGGGATGTCGATGTTGCAGCCGCTGATCTGGTCGTAGCAGAAAGTGATGTTGAGGTTGCCAAATCCATGCACAATGACGCCAAGGCAGTTTTGCAATACGAGCGTGTACTGCTTGATCATCATGTGTTGCGGGCACCGTTTGACGCGGTCGTTGTTGAGCGTCATGTCGAAGCAGGTACTGTTGTTGTCGTTGGTGAACCTATCTTTACCCTTGTGGACCCGAACACTGTCTGGGCATTGGCCTACATTGATGAAGAGCGGGCCGGGGGCCTGCAACTCGGACAAGTTGCCGAAGTGAGGTTGCGGTCTTTGCCGCACAAGGTCTTCACCGGCAAGATCGCGCGGATCGGTATAGAAAGCGACCGGGTGAACGAAGAACGCCGGGTCTGGATTGCATGCAATCGGTGCCCGGAACAGGTTTTTCTCGGCGAACAGGCCGAAGTTTGGATCACAGTGACAGAGCTGGTCGATGCGATGTTGGTTCCAGAGATCGCAATAACCGGTTTTGACGGGCATGAAGGTCGTATCTGGGTCGCGCAGGATGGGCGTGCACATCAGGTGTCGGCAGTTTTCGGGCACCGGACCGAAGATGCGCGGGTCGAGCTGGTTAGTGGTATTCCCAATGGCTCGCAGGTCATCTTGGCACCCGTTAAAGGGCTGTCTGAAGGGCGCATGGTTCGGGTCGTCGAGAGGAATGAGCCATGAACCTCGCCTACCGCGATGTGCGTCACAATCTGTTCCGCTTCATTCTGACTTGCCTCGGCCTCAGCCTTCTGATGGCGGTCGTGCTGGCAATGATTGGTATTTACAATGGGCTGGTTGCGGACGCGCTGAACATCGTCAAAGCACCGCGAGCAGATCTTTGGATTGTTGAAACTGGTACACGCGGGCCGTTTGCAGAAGCCTCAAAAATACCCGACGGAACCCGTGATGCCGTGGGGCGCTTGCATGGTGTGGCCGAAGCGGGCAGCATCACATACCAGACCGTCGAGGCGCCCTTTCGCGGCGAAACGCTACGCCTGTACGTGATCGGATACGAGCCAGGTCACCCCGGTGGACCCGAAGCAATCACGGTAGGGCGTGGGATCAACCAGTCGCATTTCGAAATCGTGGCAGACGCCAAATCCGGACTGTCCGTCGGTGATGTGATCCGACTGGGCCGCGATCCTTTCACTGTGGTCGGGTTGGTCGAGGATACGATGAATTCCGCCGGTGATCCGGCTGCGTTCATCACTTTACGCGATGCGCAGGTGCTACAGACGCAACTGGCCCCGTCGGCGCAACGCATTCAGCAGGCACGAGGCGCGGGGTTGCTCGAAAGTCAGGACAGCGTTGCGGCTGTGATCGCGCGGCTTGAACCGCTTGCAGACCCGCAAGAAGTGGCGCAGTCGGTGCGCCAATGGAAACATCTTGGGGCCCTGACACAAGCCGATCAGGAGTCTATCTTGCTAATGTCTGTGGTGGATCGAGCAAAGCGGCAGATAGGTTTGTTTCTGGGCATTCTATTGTCCGTTTCAGCCGTTGTAATCGCGCTAATTATCTACACGATGACCATGGAAAAGCTGAAGCAGATCGCCACACTCAAACTGATCGGCGCCCCCGACCGCACGATCATCGGGCTGATCGTGCAGCAATCCATTGCACTTGGTGCGGTTGGCTGGAGTTTCGGCCTGATCCTTATCCTGCTAGTCAAGGACTACTTCCCCCGCCGGGTTGTGTTGGAGCCGATCAACGCCGTCGCTTTGGCAGGGATCATCCTCGTTGTCTGCATCGTCGCCAGCGGCCTTGGCGTTCGTGCCGCACTCAAGGTCGATCCGGCCACGGCAATCGGAGGGTGACGTCATGCTCAATGATCCGCGCCGCGTGATTGTAGATGTTACCAATGTCTCCAAGCACTTTGGCGAAGGTGATGCTCGCGTCGACGCATTGAAGGGTGTTGATCTGTCAGTCCAGGCAGGCGAAGTCGTGGCACTACTCGGCCCGTCTGGATCGGGTAAAACGACGCTTCTGAATGTCATTGGCTGCATCATTGCTCCGAGTACGGGGAAGGTTACGCTGGACAATGAGGTGGTTTACGACAAGCAATGGCTGCGAAACGATCTGCGCAAGCTACGGCTCGACAAGATCGGGTTTATCTTTCAGTTCCATAATCTTCTGCCATTTCTCGATGCCAAAGATAACGTTGCCCTGGTGCTGAAACTGGCTGGAAAATCGACGATCGAAGCGCAAAGGCGCGCTATCGAACTGCTGGACTATCTGGAGGTCGGTCACCGCAGGGATGCGATGCCCGCGCTTCTGTCCGGAGGTGAGGCGCAGCGTGTGGCCATCGCACGCGCCCTTGCCAACAGCCCGCGCATCATTCTGGCAGATGAACCAACTGCGGCGCTTGACAGCCAGCGGGCCGGGATCGTGATGGACTTGATGCGCAAGCTCGCGGCTGAGCAAGACGCCTGCATCATCGCTGTGACACATGATGAAAAGATTTATGACCGGTTCGACAAGCTGTTCCACCTGCGCGACGGCCTACTTGATGGAACGGAAGGGGGCGTGACATGAGAAATGCGACCCTTGGCAACCGCGCCCTGAAAGTAGCGTCAAGCGTAGCATTAGTTTTCGGCGCGTTGACCGTATTCTCAGGCGGGTGGGCCTTGTTTGGTGGCGAGGAAGCACGCACCGCCGTTGGCGATGCGGTGCCCTTCGTGCTGTGGTTCAACTTTCTGGCGGGGTTCGCCTATGTCGTGGCCGGTATTGGGCTGTTTCTTCGGCACCGGTCAGCGGCCTGGATATCAACAGGCATTCTGGTTGCCACCGTTCTGGTTTTCCTGGCCTTCGGCGTTCATGTGTTGCAAGGCAACGCCTACGAGATGCGCACGGTTGGTGCGATGACCCTTCGCGCGGGTGTCTGGTTAGCCATTTCTGTTGTGGCTTGGATACATATCTTGCGAACGGATTGACCCTGGCAGACCCTGATTTCCCGGCCGTAGAATAATTGGTGAAATCCAACGTCGCTTCACACATGGGACACGGCCTGGACAATGAATACATGACCGCTCTGTTCGGCTCTCGGTCATTGAGATGGTGTACCGCGTTCCTGATCACCGTCCTCTCAGAGTAATGGCCCAACTGAAGCGCTCAACCAAGCTCTTCATGGAAGAAACACCTACGGCAGTCATCGCGCCACTGATCGAGATCTGCAAAACCAACGGGATCGCGGTCGCCAAAATAATCGCGAAGCGGCTTTTTTTATACCACGAGGTCTGGCTTTCGGCTATTTGCCGAGATTGCGGGATAGGTGTGCCCGGTAAGTCGCTGCTTCTGGCCGCTCAAAAAGTTTGACACATCCGTGATGTCGACATGTCCGCACATCAATCTTGATGAAGGTGCAGATCAAAGATCAACTCATTGGTTCCCTGCTGAACTCTCAGATCATCTTGATTGAAAACATCAAACTGAAATTCAATGATCCCGCGTTTTCCCGATGTCGTAATGCGTTTTGAGACGACGATCAGATCAGCCCGGATCGTGTCACCTGCGAAGACGGGTTTCTCGAACCGCCAGTTCCACCCGAGCGACGCCAAGCCATCGGGTTTTGCTTGAGACTGAAACTTGAGCCCATCAACCACTGACAGCACAAGAAGGCCATGCGCAACGCGGGCTTTGAACCCCCGCCGCCGGGCTGCGTCATCGTCGAGATGAAGCTCATATTCATCTCTGGTCAGCGCGGCAAAAGCGGCAATGCGATCCGCAGAAATCTCTGCGGACCCCGTTTTCATGACATCCCCGACCGTTAGATCGTGATAGCCATATCTTCCTGCCGGCAGCGCAGTTCGCTTCATTCCGGGACTGGGGCGCCTTCTCGAAGAAGCCCCTTTGCCTTGAGGTCAGACCAAAACTCTGCGGGAGTGTCGTGGCTGAACCAGTTGAGGTTCTGGTCCAGCTGCTCGACCGTGCGGGTCCCGGCCAGAAAACTGGGGACTGCCGGGTGCGCCACAACAAATTGCAGTGCGGCTGCGGGCAAGGGCACGTTGTATTCCGCGCAAACAGCTTCGATCTTGGCGACTTTTCCCATGATCTCGGCTGGTGCTGGGGCGTAGTTGTACTTGGCCCCCTCCTTGGCACCAGTCGCCAGAATGCCGGAATTGAAGCCACCGCCAACAACCACCGCCGCGCCGCGCTCCTCGCAAAGTGGCAGGAATTTATCCAGCGCATCCTGTTCCAGCAAGGTGTAGCGCCCCGCCAGCAGGAAGCAGTCGAAGTCACGCTGCTCAAGCGCGGCGTGGCAGACTTCCCACTCGTTCACACCAACACCGATTGCTTTAACAACGCCTTGGTCGCGCAGGCTTTCCAGCGCTTTCCACGCACCATCCATAGCTTGTCTGAACACTTCGGGCTGTTCGTCACCGCGCGTGAAGACATCGATATCGTGAATGAAACAGATATCCATCCGCTCCAAAGCCATCCGCTGCAAGCTGTCTTCAAACGACCGCATGACGCCGTCGTAAGTGTAATCAAAATGCATCGTGAACGGCGCTGCGTTAGTCCACGGAGCGAAATCGATATCCTGACGTCGCTCAGGCTTCAGCACGCGCCCCACTTTGGACGACAGGATGAAGTCGCCACGGTTCTTCCATCGCAAACTATAACCGGTCCGCATTTCCGAAAGGCCGTGGCCGTACATCGGTGCCGTGTCAAAATACCGAACACCCTTGTCCCAGGCATGCTGGATCATCGAATCCGATGTTTCTTCGTCGATTTCACGAAAGATGTTACCGATTGGCGCTGTGCCAAATCCAAAGGCGGTCACCTCTAGATCGACCCTACCAAATTTGTTTTTTGCATTCGGATTCATGCGAGCCTCCCATTGGCAAACCGGAACCAGGAAAGCGACCGGGTTGCGTATCTCTGTTGTTTATTAAGTAACTGTTTGGTTATTTATCCTAATTTTTCAACCCGATCAAGCCACTTGACGAAGGCGGGTCCGACAACGTATTAGTAACCGATTAGTTACATCTTGAGGCACAGTTATGTTTCTGACGGAAACCCACATTCAAGTCCGTGATATGACCCGGCAGTTCGCAGAGGATGTAATCCGCCCCGTGGCGGAAGAACTGGATCGGGACTCTCGCTTTCCGGCGGAAATTTATGATCAGATGGCCGAACTTGGCCTGTTTGGCATTGGTGTTCCCGAAGAGCTGGGCGGGCCTGGTTTTGACACCGTAACCTACGCGCTGGTGATGGAGGAGCTGTCCCGCGGCTACGCATCGATCGCAGATCAGTGCGGCCTGCTTGAGCTGGTTACAACCTTGCTGGTGCGTCACGGAACGGCGGAACAGCAGCAGAAATGGCTGGGCAATCTGCTGGCCGCCAAATTGCGGCCAGCCTATTGCATCACCGAACCCGAGGCGGGCACTGACGTGTCGGGTATCCGCACCACTGCGGTACGCGATGGTGATGGATGGGTTTTGAACGGCGGCAAAATCTGGATTCACAACGCACCTGTTGCGGATTTGGGTTTTGTTCTGGCCCGAACAGACCCCAAAGCGGGACATCGCGGCATGTCCATCTTTGTGGTCGACCTGCACGCCGACGGCGTTTCGCGAGGTTCGAAAGAGCTCAAAATGGGCCAGCGCGCCAGTCAGGTAGGACCTTTGTCATTCGACAATGTACGTCTGCCCGCTGATGCATTGTTGGGCACCGAAGGGCGCGGCTTTCACATGATGATGAGCGTGCTCGACAAGGGTCGGGTCGGCATTGCGGCGCTGGCCGTCGGAATAGGCCAAGCAGGTCTGGAAGCCGCCACCGATTACGCGCAGCAGCGCAAACAATTCAACAAACCCATCTCGGATTTTCAGGGCGTTCAGTGGTTGCTGGCTGACATCGCCAAGGATGTCGAAGCGGCCCGGCTGCTGGTTCACTCAGCCGCCTACAAAATCGACACGGGCCAAGATGCAATAAAGGCCTGTTCAATGGCCAAATGCTTTGCCGGTGATATGGCTGTACAGCGCTCATCGGATGCTGTGCAGGTATTTGGAGGGTCCGGGTATATCCGTGGATTTGAGGTGGAACGCCTGTATCGCGATGCGAAAATTACCCAGATTTATGAGGGCACAAACCAGATTCAGCGTATGATCATAGCTCGGGAGTTGCTGACAAAAGGGGCAGCAACATGAGCGCGCACGCAGCACTTGTAACCGGGTCCTCCCGGGGGATCGGCCTTGCGGCAGCCTTAGCTTTGGCGCGCGAAGGTTTTGCCATCGCCGTCAACGGTCCCCAATTGGACGACGAACTGAGCGCCGCCGTGGACAGGATCCGCGCAATTGGCGTTCCCGTTGTCGCCGCCGCTTTTGACGTTTCGAACACCGCCATCCACAATGAGCAATTGGCAGCCGTCGAGGCAGCAATCGGGCCTCTGACGACACTGGTCAACAATGCTGGCGTCGGTGTGATGCAAAGGGGAGATCTGCTGGACGTCTCCGAAGAAAGCTATGATCGCTGCATGTCCGTGAACACAAAGGCGATGTTCTTTCTGTCGCAAGCCTTTGCCAGACGCCTTTTGGCGCGGGATCGGGACACGGAGACATTTCACAGCATCGTCAACGTGACCTCCTCGAACGCGGTGGCTGTTGCGACCCCGCGGGCAGAATATTGCGCCTCGAAGGCTGCTGCCGCCATGATTTCCAAGACCTTCGCAGTGCGGCTCGGGCCCGAAAACATTGCGGTTTACGACGTCCAGCCCGGCCTGATCGCCACCGACATGACAGCCCCGGTGATCGAGCAGTACGACCAGCGCGCCAAGGACGGGCTGACTTTGTTCCCCAGGGTGGGTCACCCCGATGAGATGGGTAAGATCATCGCCTCTCTGGCCAGCGGCAAACTTCCTTATACAACCGGACAGGTAATCTCGGCGGATGCCGGGATGCTTGTTCCCCGTTACTGAGGTCACCCGATGAAGATCAGGCTTCCCGACACAACTGGCAAATTGCTTGACTACGCATTAGTCGGAACACCCGTCTCGCCCTCGAAACTGACACCCAATTCGGCCCGGGTTTTGTATTCTGCCGCGCATGTGGTGGCCGACCCGTTTGGCGATCACGACCCGACAGGCCCTGCCCATGTGGACTGGGACAAGACGATGGAGTTCCGTCACTATCTTGCCGGTATGGGTATGGGTATTGCCGAGGCGATGGATACCGCCCAGCGCGGCATGGGTCTGGACTGGAAGGGCGCGCTGGAACTGATCCGCCGCACCAGGGAAGAATTGCCGGATGCGCTGGTCGCCAATGGCTGCGGCACTGATCATCTGGATCCTGCCGATGCGCGCTGTCTGGACGATGTGCGCCGCGCTTATCTGGAACAGGTCGAAGCAATTCAGAAACTCGGCGGCCGCATCATCCTGATGGCGTCGCGCGCCTTGGCGAAGGTTGCTACCAGACCCGAAGACTATGTCTCGGTATATAGTGACGTGCTGTCCGCCTGCGATCAGCCCGTAATCCTGCACTGGCTGGGCGAGATGTTCGACCCCCAGCTGGCCGGGTATTGGGGGACCAACAGTTTCGATACCGCACTTGAAACCGCGCTGAACGTTATTAGCGGCAATGTGGACAAGGTCGAGGGCATCAAGATCTCGCTACTTGACGCCGAGAAAGAGATCGTCATGCGCCGTCTTCTGCCCGATGGCGTGAAAATGTATACGGGTGATGATTTCAACTATCCCGAATTAATCGAAGGCGACGAACAGGGCTATTCCCACGCCTTGCTTGGTATCTTTGACCCGTTGGCCCCGGCAGCGGCCTATGCAGTCAGCAAACTCAGCGAGGGTGACGCCAAAACCTTCCGTGCCACGCTTGATCCCACCGTGCCGCTGGCACGTCATGTCTTCCGCGCCCCAACGCAATACTACAAAACCGGTGTTGTCTTTCTGGCCTGGCTCAATGGTTTTCAGGACCATTTCATCATGTTGAACGGCGCACAGGCGACGCGGTCCCTGCCCTATTTCTCTGATTGCTTCAAAATGGCGGATGCGTGTGGCTTGTTGCGCAGTCCGGATCTGGCCGTCGAGCGGATGGAAAACTTGCTGAACCTATACGGAGTCTGAGGGGATGCGCGACTTCTCGCAGGATCATTCCGCGCTGGCCCTAAACACGGCGACCCTTGGCCACAATCTTGACGGCCATGGTGCTGGATGGTCCCCCGAGCGTGTCATCCATGCCTGTGCCGAGCGGGGATATGGCGGCATCACCTTCTGGCGGCGCGAACTGGACGGGCGTGAAGCCGAGATCGGGCAGCGTGTTCGCGATGCGGGCATGCAGGTCGCGGGTCTGTGCCGAACACCTTTTCTGACCGGCCCATTGGCGTTGCCAACCGATCAGCAGATCATGGATGATTTCCACCTGTCCATTGATCAGGCTGCGGCCTTGGGAACCTCGGTGCTGACCATTGTAACCGGTGGCCCGGAACCGGGCACCAAGGGTGTTCTGGAAAGCCAGAAAATCCTTGCCAACCGCGTTGGCCGCGCAGCTCCTTATGCGGCAGAGCGCGGGGTTCAACTGGCGCTGGAGCCGCTCAATCCGGCGACTGCGGGCAACCGGACCTGTCTTATGACTGCCGCTGACGCGTTGAACGTCTGCGACGCGGTTGGGGCCGACAATGTGGGCGTGGCGATCGATGTCTATCACGTTTGGTGGGACACGACACTGGCCGAAACGCTGACCACCCGCGCGAAGGGTCGCATTCTGGGATATCACCTGTGTGATTGGCTGGCCGATACGACGGATGTACTGTTGGACCGGGGCATGATGGGTGACGGGGTAGCCGATCTGCCCGCGCTGCGTAGTGCAGTCGAAGCTGCCGGTTATGCCGGTCTGTGCGAAGTCGAGGTTTTTTCGGCTGACAACTGGTGGAAGCGCGACCCAAACGAAGTTCTGGACACAGTCGTTGACCGTTTTCGAAGCTGTTGCTGAGTGGAAAACTGCTCGCGCAGCCCGTCCAGATTATCACCCACTACATCGAAAAAAGGCAGTTTCCCACATTACAGTTCAATGTCACATACAAAGACACCGTCTGGACCACCGGCGACTTTTGCCACGATACGGCTTCCGATTTCCTGATGCGTCGGGTCAACTAGATAAGCATCCCGGACAGTAGCATCACGAAAATCAAACCAGAACATATCATCGAACCCGCGAACCAGGTCCGTCTCGACCGAGACATTCTTTCGACTTTGGAAATCCAAAACACCGTCAATTCGATCCTTGAGGCTCTCAAGGTCCTGATACAGCGCTGTTTTTTGGTCTTCTGACACGTCGACTTCAAAACGCAGGTGAACAAGGTGACGTATCATTTTGGGCTTGCCTTTCATCGAGCTGTTACCAGAATTTAGCTTTTTTGCGGTCCTTGAAGGCGGACAGGCCGGTTTGCAGCTCGGGTTGTGCGGCAGCAATACGACCGGCGAGCGCCTCAAAGACACGCTCGCGCTCTTCTCCTTCGGCGGCATTGATCAGCATCTTCACCAACTCAGTTGCAACAGGCCCGCGATGGCGCATGCTCTTGGCCAAGGCGTCGGCGGTCGCCAGACCCTCGCCCTTTTCAACCACCCGATCGACGATCCCTGCCGCCAGCGCGGCTTCCGCCGAAAACTCTTCACCGAAGATGGCCATGCGCCGCACAATCTGAGCACCAAACCGGCGCACCGCCCGCTGAGTTCCGGACCAGCCGGGGATTATACCAAGCGCGGGCTCGGGTTGCCCGACCCGTATGTGGGATTCTGCGATGCGATAGTCTGCGCATGCCGCCAGTTCAAGTCCGCCGCCCAAAACATGGCCGTTCAGCACAGCTATCACCGGTTGCCGCAGGCGTGAAAGCGCGTCCAGCGCCTGATGCCCGTCCCGTAGCCAATGTCGACTAAACCCGTCCGGAGGTCGGCTTGCCCAGGCGTCGATGTCGCCGCCCGCACAAAACGCCTTGCCCACGCCGGTCAGGACAACAACATGCGCATCGCCGGCATGTTCGATCTGTCGGCAGAGGACCAAAAGATCGTCCATCATGGCTTCATTGATCGCATTCAGCCGGTCAGGCCGGTTAATGGTCAGCCGTGCGACACCGTCCTCGATCTTCAGCAGAAAGTGCTCCATCAAGTCGCCTGCAATTGCAGACCCATCGGGGCCGGATCAAACAGGTCTGCATCCATTGTTGCCAAGTCATCCGAAACCAACAACCGGGTGGCCGCCTGATCCAGAACGTCTTGTTTCAGATCCACGCCTGGCGCGATTTCGGTCACCATCAGGCCACGTTCCGTGAGTTTGATCACACAGCGCTCGGTCACATAGGTCACGTCCTGCCCCTGTGCATTTGCGCGAATGCCGGAAAATGAGATCTGGTCGACCTCGTGAACAAATTTCGCGACCTTACCCTCTTGCAGGATTTTCAATTGCCCTGCTTCAATAGTCATTCTTGCCCCGGCATTGAAATTGCCAGAGAAAACGATCTTCCGGGCCCGCGCTGTTATATCAACAAAACCACCCGCCCCGGCCGTTCTGTGGGGAATAGCGGACAGGCGTGAAACATTGACAGAGCCGGTCCTGTCAACCTCAAGGAACGACAGGAGCGAGGCGTCAAACCCACCCGCCTGAAAATAGCAAAACTGATGAGGCGACGGGACGAAGGCCTCGGCGTTGGCAGAACAACCGAACTTGAAATCCAGCAATGGCACGCCACCAACCGCACCCTGTTCGATCATCCAGGTAACCGACCCATGCAGCCCCTCCTCAACGAGAATGCGAGGGACATTGGCCGAGATGCCAAAACCGATATTCACGGCCCAGCCGTCTTTCAGTTCTTTCGCAACCCGGCGTGCGATGACCTTCCCGACGTTGAATTCCGCCATGCGGAAACTTTCAATGGGACGCGTCAGTTCACCTGAAATTGCCGGGTCGTATTCTGTCGCCGTCGTCTGCAACTGATCCGGGGCCTCGACAATTGCGTCAACCAGAATGCCCGGCACATGGACATCGTGGGGCCGAATGCTGCTGGCGGCAGCGATGCGCTTGGCCTGGGCGATCACGACACCGCCGTTGTTCCGCGCAGCCAGCGCCATTTCCATTGCCCCCAAATAAGCGCCTTCGTGCTCAAAACTCAGATTGCCCTTTTCGTCAGCGGTGGTGGCGCGAATTATCGCCACGTTTGGGGCCATGGATTTGAAATACAGCCAATCCTCACCTTCGAACTCCATACGTTTGACGATTGGTTCGGCACGGGCTGCATCGTTCATGGCGCAACCTTCGATGTCAGGGTCCACAAATGTATCCATCCCTACCTTGGTCAAAACACCAGGCCGCTTAGCCGCTGCTTCACGCAACATGTCAAAGATGATGCCCGACGGGACATTATAGGCGCGCACCTGTTCGCTTGTGATCATTTGCCAGATCAGCGGCGGTTCGGCCTTGCTGGGACCTGACGGGTACGAGCCGCCAATGATCCGGGTCAACAGACCGGGTTTTGCGATGTGATCCACGCCTTTGGTGCCAAACATATCTCCAGCCGCGATAGGATGGATCGTCGTCAGGCTACTCGGCGCACCTTCCTCGTCAAAGCGTTCGCCCAGACCTTTGAGAATCGCATCGGGGCAGCACAGTCCGCTTGACGAGTTTATTGCCACTGTCGCCCCGTCAGGAACAAGGTTTGCTGCTTCGCGTGCCGTCATCTGCTTTTTCATGCGATCCTCACGAAAGTAACTAACTGGTTATATGTATGCCTTGGCAGACTACCAAAATCAACCAGAATTAGTCACACAGCAGAATTGACCTGACATAAAGTAACCATTAAGTTACTTAATAACTCGAGATCAGGAAGGACCGCTATGAATATTTACTTTCAAAACACCAATCAGCGTACTTTTGGCACATTCCCACTAACCGGAAACGAACTTCGGGACGCCATGATGATCGCGGCAGAGGTCGGGTATCGCTCGTTCGACACAGCACAAATGTATGAAAACGAAAAAGAAACCGGAGACGCGCTGGCTGAACTCGGTCTAGCCCGCAGCGAGGTTTGCGTCACCACAAAGGTCCATCCCGACAATTTCGGCGCTGCGGCGTTTCTACCGTCCGTTGAGGAAAGCCTGAAGAAACTGCGACTGGATTACGCCGACGTTTTGCTTTTGCACTGGCCTCCAATCGGCGGCGACATCGCGCCATCCCTCAAACAGTTGGAACTAGCACATGCAAATGGGCTGGCCAGGAATATCGGTGTTTCGAATTACACGGCGCAGATGATGCGGGACGCAACCAAAATCATCGATACGCCGTTGGTAACGAACCAGGTCGAGTTCCATCCGTTGCTGAATCAGGATATCCTGCTTGCAGCGGCCAGTGAAACCGGGATTCCACTTTCCTCTTATTGCTCGGTTGCGCGTGGCGAAGTCTTCAAACATCCGATCTTTGCCGAAATCGGTGAAGGTTATGGAAAGACCGCAGGTCAGGTAGTGTTGCGGTGGATTCTGCAAAAAGGCGTCTCGATCAACACGATGTCCACCAAACGCGCCAATATTCAGGCTAATTTCGAAGTAATGGACTTTACGCTTTCCAGCATTGACATGGATCGGGTTGATGCCATGACCCGGGCCGGCTACCGGATTGTCAGCGAAGATCTGGTGCCTTGGGCGCCTGAATGGGACTAAACAAAAAAAACGGCGGTGCCGCTATTAGGCACCGCCAGTTCGGGGAGTTATCCAAGCCTTTGAGAGCGGAATAGCTTAGCAATTACCCCTGATTATGTCAGAAGCTTTCTCTGCCATCATTATTGTCGGGGCATTGGTGTTTGATCCGATCAGGCTGGGCATTGCCGAGCTGTCGCAAATTCGCAACCCTTCAATCCCATGCACGCGCATCCGCGGATCGACCACCGCCATCTCATCCACGCCCATCTTACAGGTGCATGTGGGGTGGTAGGATGTACGCCCGTATTGCCGTGCATAAGCTTCGAACTCGGTGTGCGTCCTGACACTGTCATCCGGGAACCGGATCTTGCGGATATATCTCTGCAGGCTTTTCTGCCGGAAGATCTCGACACTTTGTTTCACTCCCTCGATCGAGGTTTTCAGGTCATCGGGATGCCCAAGGAAGTTGGGGTCAACGAGCGGCATGTCCTCGACCCGGTTTGAGCGCAGCCGCACAGTACCTCGTGCCTTGGGACGCAAGGTGTAGGAGTTCAGTGTGATACCCGAGCTGCCTTTGGGAACACTTGGCACACCGGCCTCGGCACCGGCGCCGGCCAGGAAATGAAACTGCAAATCAGGCTGACTTTCGGACCTGTCACCGTACCAGAATGCGCCACCTTCCACCACGTTCGATGCCACCGGCCCTGACCCGAACAAGTAATATTGAATCCCGGCCCACATCGCCCAGTGCGGTTTGTTGTATTTGTCGAGGCTTTGATGCCCATTCAACTCTGCCACGATATCAATGCCGAAATGGTCATTCAGGTTTTCACCTACTCCCGGCAGATCTTGTTTGACCTCGATCCCATGCGCGCGCAGATGCGCGGCCGGACCAAGGCCTGACAGCATCATCAGTTTGGGTGTGCCGATCGCACCAGACGTCACCAGAACCTCCTGATCGACCGCCACCCGCCGCATCTGTCCACTCTTGTCGTATTCAACACCGGTCGCACGCCCACCTTCGATCAAAATGCGATGCACCTGGCAGCCGGTTTCAACGGACAGGTTTGGTCGTGATAGCGCCGGTTTCAGGTAACCCACCGCCGCCGAACAGCGTTTCGCGTTCCATATCGTGGTCTGATAGACACCCGCCCCTTCTTGAACCGCGCCATTGAAGTCAGGATTATAGGGAATGCCCGCCTCCTGACAGGAACGCACAAAGGCACGCGTCATTTCCTGTGGCGAAGCGATATTCGATACGCCCAATGGGCCTTCGGTCCCGTGCCAGTCACCAGACAGAATTGCATTGCGTTCCGAGCGGACAAAATACTTCTGGATTTCCTTGAACGACCAGCCCTCGCAGCCTTCTTCCTTGGCCCAGCGATCATAGTCGATGGGGTTGCCTCGGGTGAACACCTCGGCATTGATCGAGCTGCCACCGCCGATCACCCGACCCTGAGCATAGGGAATCTCGCGGTTGTTGGCGTTGACCTGCGGAACTGTGGTAAAACCCCACGTGTGGGGACCGTCAGTCATCTTGGCAAAACCCACAGGCATGTGGATCAGCGGATGGCTGTCCTTGCCGCCAGCCTCCAGTAGCAGAACCCTGGCCGCGCTGTCTTCGGTCAGGCGGTTCGCCAGAACGCATCCGGCCGAGCCACCGCCGACGATAACATAGTCATATCTAGTTTCAGCCATCACTCCACCCAATGCGTCCGCTTGCCGATCTCGATATGGATCGATTTGACCTGCGTATATTCCTCGACCCCGTGCATTCCGGCCTCACGCCCCCAGCCGGACGCCTTGAAACCTCCAATCGGCAGTTCCGGTCCCCCGGCCAAAGTGGTGTTAACCCAAAACCGGCCCGCCTGAACCCGACGCGAGACGGTCAGTGCCGTGTCGATATTCTTGGTCCAGACACTCGCGGCCAGCCCATATTCCGTATCGTTGGCAATCGCGATTGCGTCGTCAATCGTATCGAACGGAATCACGCACAGGACGGGGCCGAAAATCTCTTCCTGGGCAATCGCCATGTCCATCGTGACATTGGTGAAGACAGCCGGGTCGATATACTGGCCACCGGAAATCTCGGGCGTGGTTCCGCCTGTCAGCAGCGTCGCCCCTTCTTCCTGGCCTTTTGCGATGTAAGACAGGATAGTGCGGTTCTGCGCATCCGTAGTAATTGCTCCGGCCTGAGTGTTTTCATCCAGTGGATCGCCAACACGTACCTTCCGTAGCTTGTCTGCCACTTGGTTTGAAAACTCCTCCGCGACCGATCGTTCGACCAGAAGGCGGGCACCGGATACGCAGCATTGCCCGGTATTGAACGCGATACCAAAGGCAACGCCGTCGGCGGCATCCTCCAGATCGGCATCCGCAAACACGATTTGCGGGTTTTTGCCGCCAAGTTCCAACCCCAGCTTCTTGAAGTTGCTCTGGCCAGACGCCGCAACCACCGACCGGCCGACGGCAGTCGAGCCGGTGAAAGACAGCATGTCGACATCCATATGCTCGGCCAGTTTCTGGCCAATCACACTGCCCGCGCCGGTGACGACATTAAAAACCCCGTCAGGCAACCCGGCCTCACTGAGAATTTCCGCAAGAAGCAGGGTTGTTGCGCTGGTCACCTCGGAAGGCTTGGCGACAATCGTACAGCCAGTGGCAAGGATATACGGCACCCTCTCGCAAAGGATCAGAAACGGAAAATTCCAGGGCGTGATAAGTCCGACGACACCCACGGGTTCACGGGCGACGATACCCATTGCCCCGTCGCCGCTGTTGTTGAAGCTGTCACCATGCAACGCGCGCGCAAGGCCTGAGGCAAACTCGAACATCCCGACACAGCCCTGAACTTCGGCCCGCGCCTGACTGATTGGCTTGCCGTTTTCCAGCGTTTCCCAATAGGCAATCTCATCTGTACGAGTGCGGATCAGCTCTGCCGCCTTCAGAAGTACTGCGGCGCGATCAGCGCCGGACAGACCACACCAGCGACGATCATCAAACGCATTCCTGGCCGAAGCGACAATCGCGTTCAGATCGTCCTCGGTGCAGCGGGGGATGCGGGTCACCGGAACGCCATGACCGGGTGAGGATCGTTCGAATACCTCACGGTCTCCGGCAGGCACCCATTGCCCATCCAGAAAAAAGCCAAACTCCCGCGGCTCAGACGGCGGTGTCAGAATGTGGCTCTTTTGATCCATTTGATGTGCTCCATAGTTGCGTTTCGAATCAGGCCGACGCGTCCAGCCTGTCGCGGAAATCGTTCCAGCCACCTTCAACCGAAGACGGCGCATCATGCCATTGGTGCAAGATCTCTCCGGTCGCCGGGTCATTGTCTGGGATCGGTAGCATCATGATCCGCTTGGCTGCTGCCTGAAACAACTCGGGCGTCAGGAAAGCTTCCTGAATATTGTCCCAGTCGCGGCCTCCGGCATAACCACCGCACATCATGATGTCGTCCGAGCACCCGACCATCTCATGGCTGACACCTGCGGGCATGACGATCACGTCGCCGATTTCAATCCGCACTCTGGTCCAGCCTTCCACAGACAGGTTGAATTCCATCCAGCCTGCGGCACAGCCCAGGCATTCATGTGAGGTCGAGTGGAAATGAGGGTATTCGTAAATGCCAGGGTATTCCCAGTTGTTCCCCCACCCATTTGAACGAAACCGCGACTTGACCGCATCCACTCCACCACCGGGAATTGCTCCTCGATGGACCAGCAGCGGAAAGCGGCTGTTGGGGATCATACCTTCGGGTTTCGATTTGTAGATTTCAACAGTCAATTACAGCTCTTCCCCGGTTGGCTGATGCGCTATGACAATCTGGGTTTTCAGGTCCTTTGGCCGGTCCCGGAAGCTGTCAAACGCCTCCTGAATGCGATCCAGCGTGTAAGTGGCTTGGGTAAAGAGACCGGTCTTGATCCGGCCATGCGTCAGCAAAGTCAGGGCATCGTGCATATCCTGACCCATGCCTGCGACGGACCCTTTGATCGAGTTCTCCTGCAGGATGGTCTGCAAGATATCGACCGGCAATGTCTTCCCAGCACCGGTCAAGCCAAAGGCCGCAATGTGGCCGCCCTTGCGGATCAGTTGCATCGCCTGCCGGTACAACGCCGGCAGACCAACACTTTCAATCACCACATCCGCGCCGCGCCCGCCCGTGTGTTTCAGGACGGTTTGTTCCAGCATGGCCGCGTCGGTAACACCGATGTCGGCCCCCGCCTCAAGTGCCATGCTGACCCGATCCTCGGACAGATCCGCCACGATGACCGGAGCGGCACCGATAGTACGAAGCAGCTGCACATGCAGATTGCCGATGGGCCCTGCGCCCAAGACCACTACGGATTGACCGAAGGTGATATTGGCCTTGCGCGCGCAGCGCACTACACAGGCCAAAGGTTCAGTCAGGGTCAGAACCTCGGCGGGAACGTCGTCCGGGGCCGGGATCACCAACCTGGCGGGAACCGAAATATATTCTGCGAAAGCTCCGTCCATGGTGATACCCAACTGCTGCATCTCAGGGCAGTTCAGGATCTCGTTCCGAAGGCACCAATAACAGGTGCCGCAGCCAATATTCATATCAACTACAACCGGAGCACCCAAACTCAGGCCGGTCACACCCTCGCCTAAAGCTGAAATTGTTCCGGTAAATTCGTGACCCGGAATCATCGGCAGGTTTTCCACCGAATAGTGGCCTTTGAAGATATGAATGTCCGTGCCACAGATGCCGACCCGCGATATGCGAACCAGCACCTCGTCTCGACCAGGATCAGGGCACGGCACATCTCGAACCTCGAACTGTCCCGGCCTGGTCAGGACAGCGGCTTTCATGGTCCCGGTCATTTCACGACCCTGAGCTTTGATCGATCGATGGTCAGAGCAATTGCCACGATCAGGATGAGGCCAAAAACCATCTGTTGCTTCGTGGCGTCCACTTCGAAATACAGCATCGAGGACCGGATCACCGCCACGATAAGTGTACCGATCAACGTGTTGATGACGCCGCCGACGCCACCGGTCAGCGGGGTGCCGCCAACCAGAACCGCGACGATTGCAGGCAGCAGGAACCCGTTCGCCAGTGTGGGAGAACCACCGGACAGCTTGACCGAGAACAGCAGGCCCGCAATCGCCGCCAGCCCGCCGGACAGCGCGAATGCCATAATCTTGATCCGGTTGACATTCAGACCCGAGGCGACCGCCGCAGGTTCCCCCGCGCCCACCGCCTTGAGCGCACGCCCGAAGGTCGTCCGCGACTGCAGGAACCACGCACCCAGAACCAGAACAGCCGCAATGATCAACTCGCTTGGCAGACCGAAAATTGACCTGGTCGCCCAGCCGAAGGTCGCATCCCGCAACGCCGCGTCCATGAACAAGGCGCGCTGACCCGACAGGTATTGCGCCGTCGAAAACGCGATACCGCCAACCGCCAGGGTCGAGATGAACGACGGCACGAACAGTCGCGTTGTTACGTAACCCGAGATACTGCCCAGAACGACGCCTGACAGAATGCAGATCAGCCCCGCACCGATGCCGAAGGTTGGCAGAGCGATGGTGGCTACAACAGTTGTCATATTTGCAATTGATTGGGCCGACAGGTCGATACCGCCGATATAGATGGCAAACGTCATGCCAAGGGCCATGATGAACAATGGCACGATGTCGGCCACCATCGATATCAGGTTCGCGGGTCGCAGGAAATTTGAATCCGCGAGGCCAACCACCAGCACAAGCGCCAGCAAGGTGATCCAGGGCAGATGGGGTTTGATGCGTTCAAAACTCATGGCGCGGGCCTCAGATCATATGGTGGACAAGGTCGTACAGCGACGGCTTGTCTCCCGGGCTGCAATCGAAACGTTTCTGTGCGACACCATCCTTGAGAACGATGATTGTGTGGCTGAGGCCGATGGCTTCTTCCAGAGTATCTGCGACCAGAATGATGCCGACACCGTCATCCGACATTTCGCGCACCATGTCATAGACATCCTCTTTCGCACCGATATCCAGACCGCGTGTCGGATGGTCGAGCAGGATGATGTCGGATCCGGCTGACCGCCATTTGGCCAATACGACTTTCTGCTGGTTACCCCCCGACAGCCCGCCGCAATCCTTGTAGACATCCGGTGTCTTGATCGCGAGGCGATCTATCCATTTGCGGGCCAGCGCCTTTTCCTCGGCAATGCGCAGCACGCCCGAGTTGGCATAGTTCCCCATCTGACTGAGCGTCATGTTCTCGTAGACGTTCATCCCGGCTACGATGCCTTCGACCTTGCGTTCGCGGGGGACGTAGCCCACCCCGCCCACGACACCGGCCTGCGCGGTAAATCTGCTGACGGTTTTCCCCTTGAGTATCACCATACCCGAGGACGGGGTTTCCAAGCCAAAAATCGTTCGCAGGATGGCCTCTCTCCCGGACCCTTCGGTGCCAACAAGACACAGAACCTCGCCAGGATGCAGTTGGAACGAGATGTCTGTGTATTTGCCGCTGACCGACACGTCGCTGAACGCGACAAGGGGATGCGCAGCGGACTGGTAGGGGTTCTGCTTCTGCTCGCGGTAATATTCTTTGTCGACGTCACGACCGACCATCTTGTGCTGGATGGAGCTGACATCGGCATCATCGTGGGCAACGACATCCACAACCTCACCATCCTTCATCACGTAGATGCGGTCGGAAAGCTCCAGGACCTCATCCATACGGTGGCTAACAAAGATGAACGACGCACGGTTGGTCAGTTCGCGCACCAGGCCGAACAAAAGCTCGACCTCTTCTTTAGCCAGAACCGATGTCGGCTCATCGAGCAGGATAACCAGATCACCGTCGATCCGTTCTTCCAGCGTCAAAACCTTGGCCAACTCCACCAGTTGCCGTTGTGCAAAGGACAGCTTTGACGTGATCATTCCGGGCTCGATATCCAGTTTGACCTTGGCCAGTTGCTTGCGCGCGGCCTCGGCCATAGCGTTCCAGTTGATGACGCCAAAACTGACGAATTGCTGCTCGAACCCCAGAAAGATGTTTTCCATCACAGTCAGGTTCGTGATCAGGGATTGCTCCTGAAACACCATGCCGATCCCATGATCCATCGCCTGGCGCGGGTTCTGAAATCGAACTTTAATACCGTCGATCGTGATGTCGCCGCCATCGGGTTGGTAAGCGCCATAGATGACCTTCATCAGGGTCGACTTTCCCGCGCCGTTTTCACCCACAAGGCCAACGATCTCGCCTCGTTCAATCTTGAAGTTGACGGATTTCAGCGCGTGAACGCCGGGAAATTTTTTGTCAACGTTTATAAGTTCGTACATCTGCCCGCCCCTATTTCACGAAGGTTACGGATTTTCGGTCGGTCGACAGAACGACCGCGGCAATGACCAGAACACCCAGAACGCCGTCCTGCACGTAGCCCGGCAGTCCGATCACAACCATTCCGTTGTTAATGACATTTACGATCAGAACGCCGATCAGCGTGTTCCAAACACCGCCAATTCCACCCCAGAGTGCGGTGCCGCCCACGACGACCGATGTTATTGACACAAACATGAAGTTCGACCCGGTCGCGGTTTCAGCAATCCCGATCCGTCCAACCGCAAGCAGCGCGCCAACCGCGTAGAAAACCCCAGCCAGCGCAAACCCCATGATCCGCACACGCTTGACGTTCAGGCCAGATGCATGGGCCAGCTCTTCACCCCCGCCAACGGCGTAGAAATTCCGCCCCAAGGTCGTACGCGATTGGATAAACCAGGCAATCAACAGAAGAAATAGGGCCACATAGCACATAATCGGAAACCCAAACCAACGCTCGGTCAGGAGCGAACGGAACAGCTCATCTTCGACCCGGATCCGATCACCCCCGGTTAATAGCAATGCAAACCCGGTACCTACAAAGCCCATGGCCAAAGAGGCCATGAAGGAAGGAACCCTGAGAATGACATGGACAAGCCCGTTCACCAGCCCGATTGCGGCGCCGACCAGCCCTGCCAGTGGAAGGGCCAGCCACGCCCAGGATGCCAATGTGCCCCCCATACCGATAAAGGCAAAGGCGAAGACTACAGCACAGACCGAAACCGTACCTTCCATCGACAGGTCAATCGATCCCATGATGATGATGAATGTCACACCGATAGCGACCATCAGCGCAGGCGTGGACGAGATACCGATCCGTGCGAAGTTGCGCAGCGAGAAGAAACGGGGCTCAATCGCCGTAAAGAACAAAACCAGGACGATAAGGACGATCAGAGGGGCCCATTTGATCAGAACATCCCGTGCCAGCACATTACGCATGTGCTTCCTCCCACTGAGTGAATTATTCGGGCTGACTGCCCTTGAACTTTTTAGCCAGACATGAAGTGGCAGACCGGGCTATAACCCGGTCCGCCTAGGCCACTACTTGTACTGAATCTGGCCGTTTGACGTGGACCAAAAGTCTTTCCAGTCATAGGTGGGAACATCGTCCAGATATTCTGCCTTGAACGCCAGCGCATCTTCGGGCCGGACCATGATGGTCGGACCATAGAACTCGCGATGTTCATTGGGCTCTTCCGAAGGCTTGAAATGGCCGGTCGCCGCATAGTAGGCCAACGCCGCCGTTATGCCGCCGCCCCAATGCGGGTTGGTAAAGACGGTAGCCAGGATTTTGCCTTCGCCCACCAGTTGGACTGCCTGCGGGTTGCCGTCATAAGATACGATTGGCATGTCCTCGATACCTTCGGCGCGCAGCGCTTCGAGCACACCATAGGCGATTGTGTCGTTGGCACAATGAACCCCTTTGATCTCATCACCATAACGGGTCAGGAAGGCACTCATGACCTGATTGGCTTTCTGAGTATCCCAGTCGGCAGGCTCAGCGGCCAACAGCTCGGCGTTCGGATAGTCTTTCAGTGCGTTCTTCAGACCTGCTAAACGTTCAATCGCAGGGTTATTCGACGCGATGCCACCTAGATGGACAACGCCGCCTGAACCGCCCATCGCATCCAGCAGGATGCGCGCGGTCTGCTCGGCGGGCCCCTCGTCAGACCAGCTCATATGGCTGACATAGTTGTCCCCGAAATCCCAGGGATGCAGATCGTCAGTTTTGTTCCAAAGTGTCGAAACATAGGCGCCGGCTTCCACACAGGATTCCACCACCGGGCGCGCGTTTGGCGCGTCATTGGTGTCGATAGCCAACGCCAGCTCACCATTGGTTTTGGACAGCAGCGCCTTAACATCTGCCAGCGACTTCTCTGACGAGCCTTCATTGATCAGATGCGTTAGAAAATCCTTGGGCTTGCCGAGACTTTCAACGAAAGCCTCACCACCCGAAACAATCTCGTTCCAGTACGGATTGGTCCGGTTGCGGTACGACCATGCAACCGTCGGGTCTGTGATCGCCGCGCGCGCCATGCCGCCCAGCATACTCGATACTGCTGCGCCGCCCACACCATAGGCGGATGCGAGCAGGAAGCTACGACGGGTTATCGTCTCCTGCTCGATGTATTTTTTGATGAATGACATAATGTCCTCCCTTTCGATCAGCACTTGGGACCACAGGTACTTCCCATGTCGGCCCCTCCCCGACACATATCTCGCATAACGGCAAATTGCGCCATTAATGCACTAACCAGTTACTTCTTTAAGAAACGCTATGTCAAGCGTTAAGAATGAGGTAGAAACGAAGGTGGGCGGCACGCAGTAGCGTGCAATTTAAATCGGAAGGTCAGGCAAAAGGACCGCGTTGGCCATTTTCACCGTGCAAGAAGCCCGGAAGAAAGGAAGTTCGTAGTGGTCGAAAAAACAAAAAACAAAAAAAAGAGAGATGCTGAGGCGACAAAGGCACGGATACTTCACGCCGCGAAGAAAGAGTTTGCCAAACATGGTTTGGGTGGCGCGCGCGTGGATGAAATTGCCGAGCGCGCGGATGCGAACAAGCGGATGCTCTATCACTATTTCGGAAGCAAAGAAGATCTGTTCCGAACCGTTCTGGAAGCGGCCTATCTCGACATCCGAACCGCGGAACGCAAGCTAAACCTGGAAAGCCTGTCACCGTCCGATGCCCTAGAATCCCTGGTGAGGTTCACCTGGAAATACTACCTCAGGAACCCAGAGTTCATTACACTCGTCAATAGTGAGAACCTGCACCGTGCGCGCCACATAAAATCGCTTTCGAGTCTTCCGGAAACAACCAAAGGTCTCGTGGAGATGGTGGAAGAAATTCTGAAGCGAGGCGAAGAAAGTGGCGAGTTTCGTTCGGGTATAGACGCCACCCAGCTGAACATCACAATTGCCGCCATCGGGTATTACTACCTGACCAACAGGTTTACCGGCTCATTTCTGTTTCAACGGGATATGATGGACGAACAAGCCTTGAACGAGCGCTTGGACTTCAATGTCGACAGCATTCTGCGGATCGTTCGAAAGGAGCAGCCTTAGATGTAGTGAAACAAAAGCATCGAGTAATGCTGACAGTTGGATGATCTAAGAAATCCTTTCCTGCGTGGCCGCGACGTTACTTAGTGCCCACGCCAGGTATCGAATAAGTTTTCTTGACTTGGTGAACACTTGCGTCACTATAGAAAAAGTAACCGAACAGTTACTAAAGTACAATCAGGGAGGACATCATGAAAAAGATTGCCAAGATACTGCACTTTACGACAGCCGTTGCTGCCCTATCCGTGACAGCTGCTCAGGCCGAAGATGTGGAAGTTCTGCACTGGTGGACATCAGGCGGCGAAGCTGCGGCGCTGAACGTGCTCAAACAGGATCTGGAAAGCCAGGGCATCGGTTGGCAGGATATGCCCGTTGCCGGTGGCGGTGGAACCGAGGCTATGACTGTATTGCGTGCCCGTGTCACTGCAGGTGATCCGCCCACGGCAGTTCAGGCGCTTGGTTTTGACATTCTGGACTGGGGAAATCAGGGGGCGCTTGCCAACCTGAATGAACTTGCCGCCCAGGAAGGATGGGATGAAGTTGTTCCCGAAGCGCTGCAGTTTTTTGCCAAAGTTGATGGCAAGTGGATTTCAGCACCTGTGAATGTGCATTCAACAAACTGGGTCTGGGCCAACAAATCCGTGCTTGATGCCAATGGTATTGCCGTGCCCGAGTCTTGGGAGGATTTCGTAGCTGCGGTTGAAACTCTGAAAGCGGCGGGCATTACGCCGATCGCGCATGGCGGTCAGGCCTGGCAGGACGCAACAGTGTTCGATGCGGTGTCCATGTCAACGGGTGGGCCAGATTTCTACAAGGCCGCCTTCATTGATCTTGATGAGGAAGCTCTAGGTTCGGAGACCATGAAAGAGGCATTCGACCGGATGGTGTTCATTCGCGAAAACGTCGATGACAACTTCTCGGGCCGCGATTGGAATCTGGCGACGGCGATGGTCATCAATGGCGAAGCCGGCTTTCAAATGATGGGTGACTGGGCGAAGGGCGAATTCCTGAATGCAGGCAAGGTCCCGGGCGAAGATTTCCTGTGCTTCCGCTTCCCCGGCACTCAGGATCAGGTCACATTCAATGCAGACCAGTTCATGATGTTTGATCAGGGCGGCACCGTTTCGACGGAACAGGCCGCTTTGGCCAGCGCCATCCTGTCCCCGTCCTTTCAGATCGCCTTCAACAAGGTGAAAGGGTCTGTCCCTGCCCGCACCGACGTGGATGGAAGCGAATTGGATGCCTGCGGCCAGCAGGGCATGAAGGACCTTGCAGCAGCGGCATCCTCGGGCAACTTGTTCGGCTCGATGGCGCATGGTCATGCTGCTCCGGCTTCGGTGAAGAATGCGGTTTATGATGTGGTCACCGCGCATTTCAACGGCGAGTATGACAGCGAAACCGCTGTCCAGGAACTGGTCGACGCGGTTTCCATCGCAAAGTGATCAACCTGCGTGGGGCGGTTCCTAGGGATCGCCCCTCACGGCTTTGAAATCCACGTAACCCGTTCTCAGGAGAGTTGCCATGGCCACGGTTGCCGAGGCAGATTTCAAGACCCGTCTGCAAAACTGGATTCCCAAGCTCGTCCTATCGCCGTCACTGGCTATGGTCCTGATTTTTGTCTACGGGTTCATTCTGTTCACGATCTACGTATCGTTTACCGACAGCCGCATTTT
The DNA here is from genome assembly GCF_056542305.1 of Ruegeria sp. AD9. NCBI lineage: Bacteria > Pseudomonadati > Pseudomonadota > Alphaproteobacteria > Rhodobacterales > Roseobacteraceae > Ruegeria > Ruegeria sp. AD9. Next base: position 66,316 of record NZ_JBQFZP010000011.1, on the reverse strand, counting down.
GCCGTTTGTCGACAAGGACGGGCAGCGGACATTCGACCTGATCGGGCTGTCGAACTACGAAAAGCTGTTCAAGCTTTCCCATTGGGAGATCGCATTGACCAACATGGCCGTCTTTGCCGGTCTGTATATCGTAGTCTGCACAATTATCGGCCTGACACTGGCCATTTTGCTGGACCAGAAAATCCGCGGCGAGGGATTTTTGCGCCCGCTTTACCTCTACCCAATGGCATTGAGTTTCATTGTAACCGGCACCGCCTGGAAATGGTTTCTGGATCCGGGCATCGGACTGGAAAACATTGTGCAGTCCTGGGGATGGCAGAGCTTCGAGTTCGACTGGATCAAGAACCGGGACTTCGCAATCTATACGGTCGTTCTGGCGGCCGTCTGGCAGACCTCCGGGTTTGTCATGGCAATGTTTCTGGCCGGTTTGCGCGGCATCGACAACGAAATCCTCAAGGCCGCTCAGATGGACGGCGCATCGAACTGGAACCTGTATCGCCGTATTATTATCCCGCAACTGCGACCAGCATTCCTTTCGGCATTCGTGATCCTTGCGCATCTGGCAATTAAAACCTTCGACCTAGTCATCGCGATGACCGGAGGTGGCCCCGGCAGGGCGACGGAACTGCCTGCGACTTTCATGTATTCCTACACGTTCAGCCGCAATCAGATGGGGATCGGTGCATCCTCGGCCGTCATCATGCTGATGACGATCGCAGCAATCATGATCCCTTATCTCTATGCTGAGCTGAAGGAGAAGAAGTGATGGCCGTCGCAAGCCCTGACACCGCTATCCGAACGGGCCGATTCACTCGCACGCTGATCTACGTCGTGCTGATCCTGTTCGTGTTGTTCTACATGCTTCCGCTTTATGTCATGCTGGTGAATTCAGTGAAACCGCTGTCAGAAATCACCGGCGGAGGGATGATGTCCCTTCCAAATGCCTTCACGCTGGAACCATGGGCAAAGGCGTGGTCCACCGCGCAGGTCGGTGTCGAGCCGACAGGTCTCAGACCCTATTTCTGGAACTCAATTTCGATGGTCGTCCCGGCCGTTGCAATTTCAACGGTACTAGGGGCGCTGAATGGATACATTCTGACCAAATGGAGGTTTCGTGGCGACACGATCCTGTTTGGGTTGATGCTGTTTTCCTGCTTCATCCCCTTCCAGATCGTACTGATCCCCATGGCTGCGATCCTCGGCGTTCTTGGCCTGTCCGGCAAGACCGCCGGACTGGTTCTGGTCCATGTGGTTTATGGCGTCGGTTTTTCGACGCTTTACTTCCGGAACTACTACGCGGCGTTCCCGACCGAATTGGTTCGGGCCGCTCAAATCGATGGCGCCGGATTCTTTCAGATCTTCTGGCGCATCTTGTTGCCATCCTCGGGCCCGATCATCGTGGTTTGTGTGATCTGGCAGTTCACCAACATCTGGAACGACTTCCTGTTTGGTGCCTCCTTCGCCTCGGGCGATGGCGCCCCGATGACAGTCGCCCTGAACAACCTTGTGCAAAGCTCGACCGGCGTGAAGGAATACAACGTCCATTTTGCCGGCGCGATCCTTGCCGCAATGCCAACCCTGCTCGTCTACATCGTTGCCGGACGCTATTTCGTGCGCGGCTTGATGGCGGGCTCTGTTAAGGGGTAACCGATGGGTTTTCTCGATATCGACAACGTCACCAAATCCTACGGCTCTGTCGAGGTTCTGCATAAAGTCAATATTGCCGTGGAAGAAGGCGAGTTTCTGGTGCTTGTTGGGCCCTCGGGTTGCGGCAAATCCACACTGTTGAACATGATTGCGGGCCTAGAGGGCATCACGTTGGGGGAAATCCGGATCAAGGATGCGCGCATGAACGGAGTACACCCGTCCAATCGCAATATCGCGATGGTATTCCAGTCCTACGCCCTTTACCCGAACATGACAGTCGGTCAGAACATTACCTTTGGCCTGGAAATGCATGGGGTTCCCAAGCCCGAACGTGAAAAGGCGATGGCAGATGTCGCCAAGCTGCTGCAGATCGAACAGCTGCTTGACCGAAAACCGGGCCAGTTGTCGGGCGGTCAACGTCAGCGGGTTGCCATGGGTCGGGCGCTGGTGCGCAACCCTGACGTTTTTCTGTTCGACGAGCCCTTGTCCAATCTCGACGCCAAGCTGCGGGTCGATATGCGCACTGAAATCAAGAAGCTGCACCAGAACCTCGGCACAACCATTGTCTACGTGACCCATGACCAGATCGAGGCGATGACACTTTCGACCCGGATTGCCGTTATGAATGGCGGATATGTTCAGCAACTGGGCACGCCAAAAGAGATTTACGACACGCCGGCAAACCTGTTCGTCGCTACATTTATGGGCTCACCGTCAATGAACCTGATCAAGGCATCCGTACGGGTCGAAGGGGCCTCGGTATATGCAGTTACATTTGATGATCGCGGCGACGAAGTGCGACTCGCGCTTTGTGCGTCTTCGGACGCTATAAAGGCATATGAAGGTAAAGATGTGTTATTGGGTATCCGCCCCGAAGCGCTTACCGATGTGGAAGGCGCTGATCATCGGTCAACGCACATTGTGTCGATCCGAAACACGGTGACGGTGACAGAACCCGCAGGCTCGGACACCTTTGTGGCCACAACGATCGGAGGCGCCGAATGTGTCGCCCGCATGCGCGCGGATGCTGAGGTTGCGCCCGGCCAACAGGCCGAGTTTGCTTTCAATATGGAAAAGGCCGTCGTGTTCGACCCGGTATCCGAGAACAGAATTGTGTAAATGCGCAAGAACAACTAAGGGAAGCACGAGGCGTGTTTTCGGCCAACTCGGGGTCGGTTGCGGCTGGGGTGAAATCCTGCCCTAGGCTTCAGACTCATTTATTTACAGCCGGAACAAGACGGTGGCTACGAGCGCGATGGCGGGGAGGAAGATCTTTAGGCATCTGTCGCAACGGGTGGCCAAACGGGCCAGTCCTTCACGCGACCGAACATGATTTCAGTTCTATTTCTCCGTTTATCGCGGCGCTTGTCGTGCCGGGCAGGCTTGTCGCGTGTCTTGCGGCCCGGGATGCAGGGCATTCCGCCATTGTCTATCAGGGCTTCACGAAACCAATCCGCTTCAAAACCGCAATCACCAAGTAACCAATCATCCAATGGCAGGCTGTATACCAGAGCCCTGGCGCCCGTGTAATTGCTCACCTGGCCAGCGGATATGAAGAAGCGTATCGGGCGTCCGAGAGCATCGGTAACGGCATGCAACTTCGTATTCATACCGTCCTTGGTTCGTCCGATCAGTATGCCACGCCCCCCTTTTTCAACTGCAGGCTTGAGGCCGTGCGGAGCGCTTTGAGGTAGGTCGCGTCAATCGCCATGGTCTTGTGATCGGCCCCTCCGCTGCCGCCCCGGCCATGATCCGAGCAAACTCCCATGTCGCTCCACCGCTTTCAACGGTGGTACAGCGCCTTTGGCGGTCCATATTCGCGAGGGGCATTAGGTCACTGCAACCCATTGCTGTTAATAAAGATAATACCACTCAGGACACGCCGGTCGTCAACCCTCGGCTTGCCATACTCTTCGGAACGTAAGGCTTCAGACGCTCCCACTGTTCGTCATTCAGCTAGAATAGATTGCTTGTTACACACCCCAAAAAATCTGGGACTTGAACCAAGCAGTCTAAGTCATGGCAACCGATTTAAAGGGTCCAGAACCTAGATTGGCCCGTGGAAACACAAGCCACTGAAAAAACAGGTGGCAAAGCACAGGCTATTTCCCGCAAAGCAAAGATAATCAGGCCTATTACCCGTTTGTCGCCCGGGCAAAAAAAGTGCGTGAAATCGTGTAAAGTACCTATTCTCGCCTCGCGTCATCGCTCAACCACTATCATTCGGCGGTCAACAAGGCCGCGGCACTTATGGTGTCGACTCAAATCTGTGATAGGTGGCGGCACGAGCGTCAATCGCTTAACGACTGTAACAGGTCCAAGCCGGAATCTGCATGATCGTCAATCCAGAAACAAAAGCTTGCGACATATCCTTGACACATTCGGGCGCGCGTTACGGGCTATACATCTGAACCAAAAACCACTATCGCCAGATCTTTCCCGGCAATTGGTGACCTATGAATGATTTCTCTGCCCTCCCGAAAACCCTGTCCGCAGCTCTGTCCCAAAAAGGCTATAGCAACTTGACGCCTGTACAAGAGGCTGTGTCAGATGAAGAGCTGGCAGGAAAAGATCTGCTTGTCTCTGCGCAAACCGGTTCCGGCAAGACCGTGGGCTTCGGGCTGGCGATGGCGGAAGAACTTCTCGACAAGCACGGCCGTTTTGACCGACCAGCAGCGCCTTTGGCCGTGGTCATCGCACCCACGCGCGAACTGGCTCTGCAAGTGCGGAGAGAATTCGACTGGCTGTTTGCCGAAGCCGGGATCGTTACTGCATCGGCTGTCGGTGGTATGGATGCGCGCACAGAGCGCAGGGCGCTTGAACGCGGCGTACATGTCGTAGTCGCCACACCTGGGCGGCTGCGCGATCATATCACACGTGGGGTGATCGACCTGAGCGATCTGCGGACCGTCGTCCTCGACGAAGCCGATGAAATGCTGGACATGGGGTTCGCCGAAGATCTTGAATACATCCTTGATCAAACGCCCGAAAACCGGCGCACCCTGATGTTCTCTGCCACTGTTCCACGAGGCATTGCCAGGCTTGCCCAGACCTACCAGAAAGAGGGTGCGCAGCGGATCAAGGTCGGAAGCGCAGATGTCCAGCATTCGGATATAACCTATAGTGCCTTGAACGTAGCTCCGTCGGATATTGAAAAAGCGATCATCAATTTGCTGTGTTATCACGACGTTCAAACCACGATTGTGTTCGCCAACACCCGGTCTATGGTGGCGCGTCTGACCGCGAAACTTTCCAATCGGGGGTTTTCTGTCGTCTCACTGTCAGGGGAACTCAGTCAGGCAGAGCGCACCAACGCGATGCAAGCCCTGCGTGACGGGCGCGCGCAGGTTTGCGTTGCGACCGACGTGGCCGCCCGCGGCATTGATCTTCCAGGGTTGGAGTTGGTGATCCATGCGGATCTGCCCTCAAATGCGGAAACTTTGTTGCATCGCTCTGGACGGACAGGCCGTGCCGGACGCAAGGGAACATCCATTCTGATCGTGCCGGCTCGGCAGCGTTCAAAGGCACAACGATTGCTGAAAACCGCCAAGCTGGAGGCCGAATGGGGCGCACCACCCTCAGCCGATGAGGTGTTTAAACGGGAAGAGGAACGCATCGTTTCCAATCCCGCCCTGGATGAGCCGCCAAGTGCTGAGGAAACGGCTTTTGCCGAGCGGCTGCTCAGCGGAAGAACTCCCGAGCAGATCGCCGCAGCCTATATGCGCCTCTACCGAGAGCGCCACTCGGCACCAGAGATCCTTGGAACGGCACCAGAGTCTGGAAAACGCGACACTGATCGGCGCGCGGCGTTTGGGCCAAGCACCTGGTTCTCACTTTCTTTGGGACGCAAACAGCGTGCGGAGCCGCGTTGGTTGCTGCCAATGCTGTGCCGCAACGCGGGTTTGTCCAAAGACGCTATCGGCGCAATCCGCGTTCAGTATCAAGAGACCTTTGTCGAGATCGCCAATGATGCTGTGCCCGCAATGAAACAAGAACTGGGCGCTGATCTCATCATAGAACAAGGTGCGACGTTGACCGAGCTGGTGGGCACACCAGATTTCGATGCCTCGCCCAAAGGCCCGCCTGCAGCGCCACATTCATCGGACGAGCCCGCCAAATCCCGAGCGCTTGATTCAGGCAAGCCGTCGAAAGCTGTGCCTGGCTCCGAACGTTCCAACCAAGACTTCCGGACTGCATCCGAGCGCCCGAAGAGCAAAAGAAAATCTGCAGCAGGTACGCCGAACAGACAAGCAAGCGAAGACAAGAGAAAACAGGACTCGGCTCCGCAAGCGCGACCGACGCGTGAGCGCGGAAAGGCCAAACCACAGCCCGTCGCAATGGATAAGAAGCGACAAAAGCAAGATAAGAACGCTTCTGACACATCCAAATCTCTGAAAGCACAAAAGGCGCGTTTCAAGACCGACACCAAAGACTCGAAAGCGCCGCGTTCAAAAAGCAAAAACGGCAAGGGCGGAGAAGCAAGGCCTTTCCGCAAGTTTTCAAAGAGAAACTGAGCGCTCGGGCAAGAGACATTCATCACGGACACCGGTACAGTGGCGCATCGTCCTAGACGGTCCTTAATCCTTCCACCCAATCCGCTTGAGGGCGAAGGACTCGGACGGCCAAGAGCAGTCATGGATCGCGTTCAAATGCGCATCGATGTTTCTTCGCAAGGCGGACTTTCATGTGTGTTGCAGCCCTTCGAGCTCAATTGGCCAGGTCATCCGTCGCGCAGAACGCTCTGACCGGTCAGCTTTAACGCCTTGGTTCACACAATTGTTTGTGTATCATGTCACAAAACGGTGCCGCCTTAAAGATTTACACAACCCTTGGCCACACTTCTGCGGAGTGTAGTTAGTGCCCGCCAAAAATGATCTCTCATGGCCTGAAGCGTTTATCGAGCTTTTGCCACTGGTTGCTGACAAGTGGTCAGTAGAGGATGAAATTTATTTTCACCGTCAGCTAAGTGCCGGTAAGTCCGGAGCTCTTGTCTATATTGTCGACATTACATGCGACGCGTTCAGCGGCCAGGCCATTCTTAAGTTCGACGCCCTTCCCGATCCGGAATGGAATGAAAAGGCCGAAAACCAAAGGCATCGGGAGGCGTTTGAAGCAGTTCCCGCGTTTGGATCAAGGCATCTGGCGCGCATCGTCCACTCTTTGGAATACGACGGTAAGATTGCGATACTTTCCACCGTTGTGGCTCAAGGGCTTGAATACTCACTTCCCTGGAACGATTGCGGCTACGAACTGGCCTTGAACGTACTTGAGCGGCTGTCGACAAGCCTGCTTGATGACTGGAACGTTGATTACAGCATGGCGCCTGGTTTGCAATCGCCTCGGGATCTGCTTTCGGGATGGCTCGGCTATAGATTGGATCCTAAGCTAGGTCGGCTTCATCACTTTCTTTCGGGTATTTGCGGTCATGACCCGAATGAACGTTGTCTGATGTTTGAAGGACATTGGTACCCGAACCCACTGGCTTTTGCCTGTGACGAGCATTTTCCAAGCCGGTTGAGCTTAAGAGCAGCAAAAGGTCGAGTGCACGGGGATCTGCATGGCTACAATGTACTGGTTCAAGCGCACAAAAGCCGCGATCCAGATTATTTTCTGATCGATTTGGCACTGTACGAAGACAAGCAGTTCTTATTTTATGATCATGCCTATTTCGAGTTGGCATACCTCTTGGCGCGGCGCGGAAATTGTGTACCTGCCCAATGGGATGCTATCCTTGATGACCTTGGCCTCTTTCATTCAAAACACCACACATTAGGGCTTTGGCAGGATGACGTCGGCATCGTCGAGTTTGTCAGAACTCTGCGGCGAGGCGCTATGAGTTGGGTTGAGCGCCACGAAAGCCACCGGCTCAGCTTTATGGAAAGCCAATACTTGCTTGCCCGTGTCGCAGTGGGACTGAATTTCGCACATAAGAACCTCAGCGTCGGTGCGCGCAGCCACGCATTCTTGTATGCAGCTCACAATCTCAAAGACTACATGACGCTCAACAATGTTGAATGGCCCAGACACGGACCTGTGTTCCGTTTTCCAACAACGCTGGAACCTTTGACCGAACCTCGACCTGAGGTCGAAACACTTGCACCAATTACCGAGCCTCCCGCCGAAAAAGACCGACTGTATGATCAGATGGTTACCCAGCTACCGACGCCACAGAAGCCGGTCATTGCGGTGCTGCCGTTTGACTGCATTAGTGGACAAAGCGACACCAACGGATTTGTGGCTGGCATCAACCATGAACTCGTGACCGAACTTGCTAAAGTGGATTGGCTGTCGGTCGTCTCACCCTCCTCCACCAAGCTCCTCAAGGATGCTTCTTTGCTCGGAGAAGAGATCGCGCAACGTCTCGGGGCTCACTATTTGGTTGAGGGCACCGTCCGTTATGACGATCAGCGCGTTCGCGTAACTGCCCATCTAGTAGATACATCGACCGGGCATGATCTTTGGGCCGATCGCCTGGATCACAAGACAGAAGATGTCTTTTCCTTGCAGGAGGAGATCGCATCAGCCGTTGTGGGGCACATAGATTGGGAGTTGCGGTTCGACGTGCGTGAGCAAGCGCGGCTAAAACGTGGCGAAGTCAACGTATGGGACAGCGTTCAAAAAGCACTGTGGCATCTGTTCAAATTCACAGATGAAGATACTCAGAAGGCAAGGGATATTCTAAACAGAACAATAGATATCGCACCAGACTATGCACTTGCGCACGCGGTGATGGCAAATGCCGAGCTTCGGAAACTGTTCTTCGTACAGGTCGATAATCGAAATGAGGCCAGAGAACGCGCGCTTTATCACGCAGAGCACGCCGTGGCGTTGGATGAACAAAGCAGTTTTGCGCATGCCAGTCTTGCCCGTGCCTACACGCAGTTCAACAAACACGATGCCGCTATTGCGGAGGCACAGCTTGCCGTCAGCCTCAACCCAAGCGCGGCAAACGCTCACTTGGTTCTTGGATATGCGCATCTCGCAAACGGGCAAGCAAAGCTAGCGCTATCGCATTTCGAGACCGCAACCCGGTTTGGACCATCGGGTCCTTATTTCAAGGTGAAATTGTTGGCTAAGGCCTTTTGCCTTTACTTTCTCGACCGCTTTAGCCAGGCCGAAACTTGTGCGAGAACGGCATTGGAGGGCAAATCGGTTGATCCATTCGGCCGTTATGTGCTGGCGGCGATACTGATACGGCAGAAAGCCACAGACGAGGCGAGACGAATAATTGGACAGAGCCAAGAAAAACGCCCTGACATGACCTGTTCCCGTGTCTGTCTGGCATTCGAAAACCTGCAACAAAGCAATCTTGACAGGTTTGTCGGAGATCTTCGGAAAGCTGGGTTGCCGGATTGAGCTTGGCCCTTTTCGATCTGCGCGGTGCGGCAAAGCACTTCTTTCAAATCGTTTGGCCAGAAAAGGAACCCATCGCCCGCTAGGTGCATGGTCAAATGATCTAGAAACCGCTTTGGAGGGTTTCGCTCGAGCAAAAACTTCGCGGCAAAACCTCTGGGACTATGGCAGCTCATCCAACAACATCGGGTACAGCAAGTTTCCTGCCTGCGGCCCGGCCCAGAGGTAATCAACCTATTGATCGGTCGACTCGTTGTACCACCGGTACCGTTCGATCTTGTCATACAGCCCGTTCACGATGGTTTGCTGTTCTGAAATCGGAAAGCGCACCCAATCATCTTCAGTGATAATCATGATCTGAGACTTATAGGACAGGTCAGGCAGGTATTCGTCCAACGCCACAACTTCGGCAAAGCTTGGGTCTGATTGGCGTGATACCTGATCAGCTCTGCGGCATCTCCAAGAACCTGTGCAAAGAAATGATCAGGGTTCACGACGTTCCGCTCGGCCTGGTCGACAATCATCTGCAATGCTTCTTCCAGGTTATGCGCTCACGGATAATCCAGTTCAGGCTTTCGGCGCTCAGCCCCGTGGTAGAATACTGATCATCGAATTCGCGAGGACCTGCATCTGTAACCAGTACGATAAGCCGACGCCCAAAGTCGCTCCAGTCCATGTCTTCCAATGCGTATTCAATACCGCGATAGCTGTCTTCGCGAAAATTCTTGCTGCTGGATTCCGCTTCTTGCATCTGATCGATGCCACTCAGGAAGTTGTCAACGTCAAGGCCCTGCTGAAGGTCCGCGAAAGTCCGAAGGTCATACCCAAGGCCCGGAGCTGCCTCGAGGCGGTCACGATAGCCGACAAGCCCGAAACTGATCGCGTCTGCTGCCCCGCTGATCCCGCGGCCTCTCGATAAACCTCCTGCAGTGCTGCACGGGTAGCGCGGATATACCGCTCCGTGGATATCGTGGTGTCCACGACAAAGACCACTGCTGTTTTTAGGTCACCCGACTTCTGACTACCCGATGGCGCCGGACGGTACGGGGGGTGTTGTCACGTTAACTGTGTTTTGTTGCTCTTGCCCGCAGTTGGACGTAGGTGACGTCGATGAAGTCATCGTCGATCAGTTACAAGCGCCACCAGTTTCCACCTGATATTCGCGCACGCGGTATGGCTGTACGTTCGCTTCAACCTGAGCTTCCGGGAAGTTAAAGCGATGCTGCTGCAGAGCGGAATCAGTGCATCATACGAGACGGTCCTGCATTGGATCATCAAGTTTGGGCCGGCGGTAGCTCGAAACCTGCGGCAGAGACAGAAGCGTTCAGGTGAGATCTGGCATCTGGATGAAGTTGAGGTGAGAATCTCAGATCGCAAGTATCGGCTTTGGCGCGCAGTCGATCAGCATGGCCTCGTGTTGGACGAAGTCCTCCAGCCGAAATAGGGCAATCGGGCGGCCATTCGGATGTTGCGCCGCCTTATTAAGCGTCTTGGTTTCCTTCCCAAGCAGATAATCACTGACAAACTGCGTTCATATGGTACCGCCAAGCGCGAGCTGGCGCAGGAGTTGGATCACTGGTCGCTCAAAGGCTTGAACAATCGAGCCGAGAACAGCCACCTCCCTTTCCGAAAGAGGGAACGGACGATGCAAGCCCATCGCTCTTCAGGAGGTTTACCGAGGTTCATAGCAACCCATTCAGCCATTCGGGATTATTTCTGTATTCCCTCTCGCCGCCGCTCCGCCTTAACAATCCGATGTCACCGCCTCGAGGCACTTGACGTCTGGAATGCTGCCACTCAAGCTGCTTGAAGTCCGAAAGTTCCTTGCAACTTCCAATCTAACCGCCCCAAGTGTCTGATAGACGAAAACCCTGAGGGAAAGGGTCGGTCGGATCCAAGCCGATCTGGGTTAACCCGTAGATCCAGCACTGCCCCGACACTCGGTTCCGGATCGCCGCATATGATCCCACGTTGGTGATGTCCAAAAGCTCGGTGGTGAACTCGCCTCCGATGATCGAACGCGACACCACAATGTCGCCCGGTGATGCCAATCCTGCCGCATGACGCACCGCCATGTTGGCGTTCGATCCAGTGCCGCAAGGCGATCGGTCAGCGCGCCCAGGGCGCAGCGTTGTGCAGGTCCGCACCGCACCATCCGAGTCCGTTGACCGGAACATGACATAGGCCAGACCGTTCAGAGCCGGAGTGGTCGGATGCGGCGCATCTTCGGTTTCGGCGATCATATCACGTAGGGCGACTCCGCGCGTGGCAAGCTCGCGGGCGTTGCCCGGAGTGATCGACAACCCGATCTGGTCCACATCCACCAGTGCATAGAACACTCCTCCAAAACACAGATCATAGCGGATCTTCCCCCAGTCCGGGGTATCGATTTCACTGTCCTTCTTGGCAACAAATGAAGGCGGCATATCCAGCGACACTTTGGTCACCTTCCCGTTGGAACAACGGGCCACCGCGCGCACCAGACCAGCAGCGGTATCCAGCGTCACGGTTGTTTCGGGCTCGACCATAGGGATCATGCCCGTTTCAAGCAGGGCCGTGACCGCACACATTGCATTGGATCCCGACATCGCATGGGCCTGATCAGGTTGCAGCACGATGAACCCAATGTCTGCCGCAGGGTCGCAAGGCGGGACCAGCAAACAAAAAGACCCGGCCGGGGCCGAACGCGGTTCCGAGCACAAGAGCTGGCGCAGGCTGTCATCGACCTTGTTCAAATGATCCAGCTTATCGGCCATGGTTGCCCCGGGAATGTCCAGCACTCCTCCAGTCACGACACGGCCGATTTCGCCGGCGCAATGCACGTCGACCGTTTGTAGAATTCGGGACCAGCGCATGAGTTTGTCCTTTCCGTTTTCTAAGCCACAGCCTGCGCACCGGTGATTTCCACCACCGAGCCACAGAGATATTGCGCCTCGTCCGAGGCCAGAAAAGCGATGAGGGCGGCAATCTCATCTGGCTCTCCAATCCGGCCAAACGGCACAAGTGCATTCAGATCGGCAAGACTGCGTCCTGAGCGTGCCAGATTGCTTTCCAGCATCGGCGTCCGGACTTCGCCCGGGGCTACGCCATTCACGCGAATATTGTCCGGCGCATAGTCGCGAGCAAGGTTCTGGGTGAAAGCAACAACAGCCGCCTTGGCAGTGTTATAGGCGATGTGGCCTGGCGCCGGGTGAATCCCCCATTGCGATGCCGTATTGACGATAGCCCCACCACCCTGACCCTGCATCACCGGGATGACGGCCTGACACACATGAAATAGTGCATCGACATTGACGGCGAAGGTTTGTTGCCAGTCTTCAGCAGACAGTTCCATCAAAGCGCCCCGCCGCATCAGCCCGGCATTGTTGCACAACACGTCTATCCTGCGCCCTGCGCAAGTCCAGTCCCGGACAAAGCCCCGAATCTTTGCAGGATCGGTTAGGTCAAACGCTTGGGCTTCCGCCTGACCTCCAGCCGCCCGTATGTTCCCGGCGACGGTTTCCGCCCTGGTCAAATTTGCATCGGCGACACAAACCAAAGCCCCTTCATCTGCAAACCGCTGACAGATCGCGGTGCCAATACCCCCTGCTCCACCGGTGACGACAACAGATTTTCCTTCAAAACGCTGCATCATGACCTCATCTGACTTGCGCCATTAATATCCAGAACCGCACCTGTAAGCGAAGCCTGCGAGGGCCGAAGAACAAAGGCTACTAGTTCGGCAATTTCCTCCGGCTTGGCCATCTGACCCAGCGGGATGCCCGAAAGGGCAGCAGCTTCGCCATGCGTGTGGATGAAATCCTCGGACATCTCGGACCGCACCCATCCCGGCGCAATAGCCACCGCCGTAATCCCGTCGGCGCCGAAGCCTCGCGCGATGCTTTGGGTCAGGTTGATCAGGGCCGCTTTGGTCGCGCCATAAGACATCGCCTCGGCCCGATATCCGCCCTGCCCTGCGCGCGACGCCATGTTGATGATCCGCCCGCCGCCTTGCGCCCGGAAATGCCGAATGGCCGCGCGGCTCAGATCAGCAATGGCCATCAGATTGACCTGAAGATCACCATGCCAGACCCGATGCCAAGACTCTAAAGGATCATCCACGGAAGAAGCAGTTAGAATGCCCGCGTTATTGATTAGCGCATCTATCCGGCCTGCTTGGGTTTCGGCGGCTTCCCACAGCGCATTTGGCCCCAAAGGGTCGGACAGATCAGCGGCAAGTGCACTCGCCCCTTGCCCAATCTCTGTTGCCAACGCCTCGGCACGGGCCACGTTGCTGTGATAGTGCAGCAAAACACGTGCACCCACTGTTGCCAATTCGCGTGCGATAGCCTGGCCAATGGACCCGGTGGCCCCTGTCAACAGAACGGTTTTATCTTGCAGAGAACGAGTCAATCCGCCACTCCCTCGGTCGCTTGGCGCGCATTGCTCAGCCGTAGCAATACGATGTCGAGCCCCGCTTTCAAAGCCTCGGGGCCACCTGCATTTGCAAAAACCTCGAACAGTTGCGCATTCAGTCCTGCGGGCGTCGAGTGTTCGACCCGCAGCAATTCATAAGGTTTGTCGCGATCTTCCATTGCCGTATGCGCCAATCCGGAAAAAACTCCGCTCAGATAGTGTTGCGCATCCACCCGCCCAATCCCATTGGATTGCATCCAGTCTGAGACAGCACCCAGAAAACCAAAATACGTTCCCATCACAGCGCTTGCAGCGGCGAAGGCATCAAACTCTTCCACTGTTCGGGCGCTGACCACGGCCCCCAGCGGGCCAAACAGCGCTTCGCCAACCGGGTCATGCGGAAACAGAACCGTCACGCCACGATGATGGGCGACCGAGGGCAAAGGAATTGCACGGAACAGGCGCACAGACGTGCCGATCCAGTCTTGCAGAGCCTCGTGGGTCACCGTAGCGATCAGGCTGCAAACATGCTGCCCCTCGGCAAATCGAAAGGACGATAGCACCGCCTGCGCGTCCTGCGGGCGGATAGCTAGAAACACCAGATCGGACCCATCAACAACGGCCTGCGCGTCTGTGCAGACCTGCACCTTTTCACTCACCGCTGCCAACCGCGCCGAGATGGTGCGATTGCGTTCGGTGACGTAGATTGCAGTGACATCAACATCTGACGCCAGCAATCCGGTCACCACCGCTTCGGTTATGACGCCAGTTCCGATGAAGCCAAGTCGCATCCCTACTCCTTGATATACCAACCCCAGGGTTTAGAGCGGTCATAAGACGTGATTTGTTTGGTTTCGAGGTAGTTGTTCAGGCCCCAAACTCCCAGTTCCCGCCCGATGCCCGATTTTTTGTATCCGCCCCAAGGCGCTTCAGTGAAGGTCGGTTGCGAGCAGTTGATCCAGACAATGCCAGCCTGAAAGGCCCGGGCAACACGCTCAGCGCGGTCGGTATCGGCGGACATGACGGCTGCAGCCAGACCAAATTCCGATGCGTTGGCAAGCGCGACCGCTTCTGTTTCTGTGGTGAAGGAGCGGACACAGACCACTGGTCCAAATATCTCTTCGTTCCAGACAAAACCATCCAGCGGTGCATCGGCAAAGATAGTGGGTTCAACATAGCAGCCCTGCTCAAAGCCTTCTGGAACGCCACCGCCACAGACCAGCCGGGCACCCTCGGCCTTGCCCTTCTCGATCGCGGCCAGAATTTTCCCTTGCTGCACCTTGTTGACCTGCGGGCCTAGCAACACGCCATCCTCCAGCCCATGGCCAATCTTGATCTTGCCAGCCTCTTCAACCAGCCGGGACATCACCGCATCATAGATCGGAGCCTCGACCAGCACACGCGAGGTGGCCGAGCACACCTCACCCTGGTTCCAGAAGATACCAAACATGATCCACTCGACGGCTTCTTCGATGGGCGTATCTGCAAACACAACCAAAGGCGATTTGCCGCCCAGTTCCAATGAGATGGTTTTCACATTCTGCGCCGCTGCCGCCATGATGCGCGATCCGGTTGGCACCGATCCGGTAAAAGCAAGCTTGTCCACATCCGGGTGTTCAGCCAGCCGCGCGCCTGCATCCGGGCCGAAACCGGTGACGATGTTCAATGCTCCGGCAGGCAGACCTGCCTTAAGTGCAATATCCCCAAGCTCAAGCGCTGTCAGCGGTGTGATCTCCGAGGGTTTAAGCACAACCGTACACCCTGCGGCCAACGCTGGGGCCACTTTCCACGAGGCCATCAGCATCGGAAAATTCCACGGGATGATCGCACCCGCCACCCCAACAGGTTCCTTCACAGCCTTTGAGGTGAACCCCTCCATGCCCAAAGGAATTTGTTCTTCGGCATTATTGTCCAGACGTTCCGCCAGATCCGCATAGAAGTGAAAGACTCCGGCCGTGTCTTCGATATCCCACACCGCCTCGGGTAGGGGTTTGCCGTTATCCATCACCTCCATCCGGGCCAGCTCATCCGTGCGCGCAGAGATTTCGTCGCCCATCTTGCGCAAAACAGTGGCGCGCTCGGCACCGCAAAGTTTTGGCCAGGGGCCGGTGTCAAAAGCCGCACGGGCCGCTTTGACCGCCGCGTCGACATCGGCTGGATCACCTTTGGCGACTTTGTGCACGACCTCATTGTTCGATGGGTCCACCACGTCGAACACCTCGCCAGAGGCGGCAGCAACCCATTCGTTGTTGATAAACAGTTTGTCCCGCATGGGGTTTCCTTTACATATGCCGGGTGACGCCGCCGTCGACGCGCAGAGATTGACCGGTGATGTAGCTGCTGTCGTCACTCAGCAGAAACGCAGCCGCTTTGGCCTGTTCCTCGGCCCGAGCCAGACGGCCAAGGGCCGACATCTCGGCGAATTTATGCGGCAAGTCGAGGCTGTCGGTGAAACCGGGCAGCAGGCAGTTCATGCGGATATTGGCCGGGCCATACCGGTCCGAGAATTGCTTGGTAAAGCTGGAGACACCAACGCGGTAGACGCTGGAGGTCGGAAAGGTCAGAGATGGCTCAAATGCTGAAAAGGTTGTGATGTTGACGATTGAGCCACCACCCTGCGCCTCCATCACCGGCGCCAGCAGCTTCGCCATGCGGATGACCGGTTTCAGAACCATCTCATGGGCGCGATCCCAGTCCTCTTCCGGGATTTCAAGCAGATCTCCTTTAGGCGGGCCACCCACATGGATCAGGCAAGCGTCGATGCGCCCAAAGGTGGCCATGGCAAGGTCAAAGACCGCCTGCGTATCCTCTGCGTTTTCGGCCTTACCTCGGTGGGCAACGCTGCCCAGCTCCTGAGCCAGTAACTCGCAGGACTCCGATGGTGACATCAGCGCCAGATTGTATCCCCGCGCGTGCATTTCGCGCGCCGTGGCTGCGCCCATTCCGCGCCCACCGCCAATGATAAGACATATCTTTTCGGTCATGGTCCGCTCCTGTTTTCAAATTAAAATCGGTCGACCCTATAGGGGTGCAGATCGACATCGGGTATCTCTCCGGAAATGAGCTGCCCCATCAACCGGGCCGCAGTCGCAGCATAGGTCAGACCCAGATGTCCATGTCCCGTGGAATAGAACACCCCCGGCATCTTGCCTGAGGTTGACATCACCGGGATCGTATCCGGCAAGGCCGGCCGGTGTCCCATCCATTCGGATGTTTCATCAAGAGATAGCCCCGGTAGCGCCAGACGTGCCCGCGCGACAGTGATCCTGGCGCGGCTATAATTGGGCGCGGCCTCAAGACCCGCCATCTCGACGGTTCCGCCAATACGAATTCCACCGGCAGTCGGGCTCACCATGAACGCCTTGGCAGGCCAGATGATCGAATGGCCCAGTGTGACCCCCGGAGACATGATCTGCGTGTGATAGCCACGCTCTGTCTCCAATGGCAGCGGTTCACCCAGCATTTTGGACAGACGGGCCGAAAAAGCCCCAGCACAGATGACCACATGTTTCGCACGCAAACGAGCGCCGTCACCAAGACACACGGTCTTTTCTTCGCCCGTTGCCTCAAACCCGATGACATCGCCCCGAACGATCTGTCCGCCCCTGGCTGCAATAATCTCAGCAAGCCGGGACACGATGTCGAACGGATTTCGAACAGTCCGGTTATCCGGCAACAGGACCGCTTTTTGAATGACCGGAGCAATGTCTGGCTCCAGTTCGCGCAACCGATTGCCGCCGATCACTTCATAATCGAAGCCGTACCGGTCGAGCATGTCCAGCCGCTCGCGATCCGCCTCGAACTCCTGATCGTTGGCATAAAGCGACAAGCACCCCGTTTCGCTGACATCATCCGCAAGGCCTATCTCAGCCATCAGGGCCTGCATGTCCGGCAATGCACGTTCACACAGCGCCGCTCCGTTCGCCTCCAACTGCCGCAGCCGCGATGGCAAACCAGCCCTGAAGAACCGTAGGAACCACGGGACAAGACGTGGAGCATAAGCCGGAGCCACGCGTATGGGTCCTTCGGGGTCCAATAGCCAACGCGGCGTTTGCATCCAGACAGAAGGGCGCGACACCGGCATAAATTCGGTCACGGCGATCGAGGCCATATTGCCGAAAGACGCACCGTTTCCGGGCGTCCCACGATCAATGAGGGCCACCCTGAGTCCCCGTTTCTGAAGCTCATGGCCAAGCGCAGCACCGATGATACCGGCGCCGATTATGGCTGTGTCAAACTGATGTTCGGTCTGGGGCATCGCAGTTCGCAAACTTGAAGGACGACCGGGCGCGAACGGCATGTAGCCAAGCGTACCCTGGGTGGGACTACCAGTTCAGGATTGGCTCCATCGCCGCGCGCATGTCTGCCTTTTCTTCATCCGTCAGCGGCCCCCACGGTGCGCGACATTCGCCCAACGACAGGCCCTGAAGTTCGCAGCCGTATTTAATTTTTTGAACGAACTTGCCGGATTCCAGGATATTCATGGCGCGATAGAGTTTCTTCATCATCTCGCGCGCCTTGACCAAATCTCCTGCCCGATAGGCACGGTCCAGATCGCAGCAAGCACGGGCCATGCAGTTCGACGGTCCGCAGATCCAGCTGTCCGCGCCCCAGAACATGAAGTCTAGAGCAATGTCGTCCGAACCTGAGATCAGCTGAATTTTGCCCTCATACCGGCTGGCAATGTCGACGGCGCGTTGCAGCACGCCCGAACTCTCCTTGATGCCGATCACGCGTGGATTGTCGGCGAAATGATCCATGAGCTCGAAGCTGATATCAGCGCCATCCTTTGCCGGATAGCTGTAGAGAACCAGATTGACATCCACCTCCTCCAGTACGGTTTCATAATGCCGGATCAGTTCGTCCTGCGTCGGGCGTGTATAGAATGGCGGCGCAAGCAACACGGTGTCATAGCCGATTTCCTTGGCCATCGCCGTTTGCGCGATCACCTCACGCGTTGCAGGGGCATTTGTTCCTGCGATCAGGATTTCGCCGTCGTTGGCAAAGTCTTTGACGAATTGCAGGACGGCTCGGCGTTCTTCATTACTCTGCGAGAAGTACTCACCAGTTGAACCATTTGGGACCCAACCTGTGACGCCAGCCTCGCGGAGATGCGACAGCAGCTTTTCGAACGCGCCGAAATCGATCTTGCTATCGTCGCCAAACGGCGTCACCAGGGCTGGCATGATGCCAGAGAGTTTCACGTTGTAGCTCATTGGTCAGAGTCCTGTGATTTGTTGTAGTAGAGGTATCCACGCCGCTCGACGGTTGGAAACGCGTCGCCCCGACGGACATAGTTGGTGTTCTGGGTCAGGGGACGCGGTGTAAAATCCCAAATTTCCTCACGCCCTGTAGACAGTGCAGTGTCGATCAGCTTGCGGGCCACCTGGCTGGCCACGACGTCGTCCAGCAAAGTGTCCAGCGGCCAGGTCTCCTCGGCCAGTTGGGTTAGGCGTGCCTCGTCAGGATCGCCCTGCCCCGCGATGTTTGTCTGTTCCAGCGGGTCGTTGGACAGGTCATAGAATTGTGGCGGATAGGCGCGCGAGAGTATCAGTTTTTTCTCACTGTCGCGGATGCAGACACGCGGGGCTGACGTGCCGCCGTCGATATGTTCGGAAAAAACCGGACCACACTGGGGCTCTCCGCGCAGCGCTGGCAACAGGCTGCGCCCGTCAAGCGGTGTCCGTATATCCTTGGCGGGCACGCCACTGATATCGAGGAGGGTTGGAAAGATATCCAACAGCGATACCGGGGCAGAAACGCGACCCGGAGCGTGTTCGGGATGGGCAATGATCAACGGTACCTGAATCGCGGGGTTGAACAGGGTTTTCTTAAACCACATCCCGCGCTCGCCGATCATGTCGCCGTGATCCGAGGCGAACATTACAACTGTGTTGTCGGCGTAGCCACTGTCCTCCAGCGCCTGCATCAGCCGACCGAACAGATCATCCACATATGAGATCATGCCGTAATACCCGCGCCGGGCATTGCGATAATCGGCATCGCTCAGTTCGCACTTGTCCTGACCATAGTGGTAGTAGAGCGATTGGCTGTGCGCGTCGCGCTGATCGACTGGGATATGCGGCACGCGTGGCGCGTCGATGTGTGCGTCATCGTACCTGTCCCAATAGTCTCGGGTAATCACATAAGGATCGTGCGGATGAGTCAGTGAAACCGTCATCATGAACGGGCGGTCATCGTCGCTGCGGGCTCGGGTGTAAAGCTCTCGCACCGCGTGGTGAACAACATCCTCGTCATAGTCGATCTGCATCGAACGGGCGACCGGGCCTGCGTCGCGCACTGTGTCGATGGTCGAGACGCCAAAAGTATAGGCGCGTTCTTCATCCTTGTTGAAATCGCGGAAATCCGCATCCGGCGTCCAGGACATGTCGGCTGGGTAAATCTCGGTGGTCAACCGTTCCTCGAACCCGTGATACTGGTCCGGGCCCACGAAATGCATCTTGCCCGAGATGCAGGTATAGTAGCCGTTCAGCCGCAGATAGTGGGCGAAGGTCGGTGTGGACGCGGTGAATTCGGCCCCATTATCATAGGCCCCGATGCGCGACGGCAGCCGTCCGGCCATCATGCCGAAACGCGACGGTGCACATAAGGGATAGGGGCAATAAGCGTTCTCAAAAACCTTGCCGCGCGCGGCAAGCGCGTCGATATTCGGCGTTTTGCAGACCGTTCCCCCATAGGCATTCAGCACGAACGAGGTCAATTGGTCGACCATGAACAGGATGATGTTTGGTTTCATGACGATCGTCCGCGCTGGGATTTCTGGGTTGCCACGTTATTGGCGACTAGATCTTTGTAGAGTTCTCGGATTTGCCGAGTGACCGGACCTGCGCCGCCTTCATCACCAATCGTCTTGCCATCGATTGAGGCTACAGGCGTCTGCGCCCCGAACGTGCCGGTCAGAAACGCCTCATCCGCACCATAGGCCTCGTATAGCGAAAAATTCTTTTCAAAGACCGGAATGTCATTCTGGCGGCACAGCGAGATGACCTTGGCGCGGGTTACACCGTTCATGCAGTAGTCCCCGGTCGATGTCCAAACTTCGCCTCGCCGGACGATAAAGAAATTGCAGGCGTTGGTGGTGTTCACAAACCCATGCGGGTCCAGCATCAGACCCTCATCCGCGCCGGCCTGCTCCGCCTGAAGACAGGCGATCACGCAATTGAGCTTGGAATGGCTATTGAACTTCGGGTCCTGGCTGGTCGGCAACCCCCGGACCTGCGGCACGGTGACCAGCCGGATACCCTGCGATTGCAGACCCTCAGCGGGTCTGGAGTGTTCAATAATCGCAACAATCGTTGGGCCGAACCTGCTGAGGCCCGGGTGCTGAAACGGTTTCGCCTTGCGACCGCGTGTGATCATCAGACGGCAATGGGCGTCGGAGATCATGCCATTGGCCGCTGCCGTCTGATCCAGAATGCCCCGTATGTCCTCGGGGCCCACGCCGATATCGATCGAGACCGATTTGAGCGAATTGAAGAGGCGATCCATATGTTCGTCGAAAAAGGCCCATTCGCCATCATACAATCGCAAACCTTCCCACATACCGTCGCCCAGCATGAAGCCGCTGTCATAAACTGAGACACTGGCCTCTTCCTTGGGCACAAGCTCGCCATTTACGTAGATCAGAAGCGCATCATTGCGTGCGTCCACTTCGGCGTCGTGGGTGGATATGTCGTGAGAATCCATCGCCATGATCAGTGACCGAGGACCTGACCAAGAAAGGTTTTAGTGCGTTCGCTTTTTGGGTTCTCGAAAAACTCGCCAGGCGGGCCCTGTTCGATGATTTCGCCCTCCGCCATGAAGATCACCCGATCCGCCACCTGACGTGCGAATCCCATCTCATGCGTCACGCAGACCATGGTCATGCCCTCCTCGGCCAGTCCGACCATCACATCCAGCACCTCGGAAATCATCTCGGGATCCAGCGCCGAAGTCGGCTCGTCGAACAGCATGATCTCAGGCGCCATGCACAGGGCGCGGGCGATGGCCACGCGCTGCTGCTGGCCACCCGAAAGCTCGCCGGGATATTTGTGCGCCTGTTCTGGAATCTTGACCCGCTCCAGATAGGACATGGCAATTTGCTCGGCCTCTTCGCGGGACTTTTTGCGCACAAGCGTCGGAGCCAGCGTGCAGTTTTCAAGAATGGTCATGTGCGGGAACAGATTGAAGTTCTGAAATACCATTCCCGCCTCGCGCCGGATTTCGTCGATGTTGTCGACATTGTCATCCAACGGAATGCCGTTAACTTCTATGGTTCCAGCCTGATGTTCTTCAAGCCGGTTGATGCAGCGGATCAGGGTGGATTTTCCCGACCCCGACGGGCCGCAAATGACCACTTTCTCACCCCGACCAACGTCAAGATCGATGTCCTTCAGCGCGTGAAAGCCGCCATAGAACTTGTTCATGGCACGGATCGAGATGGCTTGCTCAGACATGTGATTTCCTCCTCAACGGCTGCCAACGCTCATGCGGCGTTCCAGATAGGCGCCATAGCGGGACAGTGAGAACACGAAGACAAAGAAGATGAGGCCGACAAACACGTACATTTCGATCGTCGCAAAGCTCCAGTCGGCGGTACCAGCGGCGGCACGGCCCGAGGCCAAGATATCGAAGAAGCCGATAATGGTGACCAGCGAGGTTTCCTTGAACGTGATGACGAACTGGTTGATCGTCGGCGGCAATGCGTTGCGAAAGGCCTGCGGCAGCACGATGTACCCGATCCGGTGCCAGTAGCCCATGCCAAGCGCCTTGGCGGCCTCTTCCTGACCAGCCGGAATAGCCTGCATGCCGCCACGTATGATCTCGGCTTGATAGCAAGCAAAGAATATCGCGTAGCCAACGATCACGCGGTACAGCTTGTCACCGATCGCCCAGCCCGGCAGCACGAATGGCAAGACGATGGCGAAGGTGAACATGATCGACAGCAGCGGCAAGGACCGGATGACGTCGATCACCAGCGCCATGGTTTTGGCGATCCAAGGCAGTTCAGACCTACGCAGCAGGGCAAAAACAATCGACAACGGCATGCCCATCAAGCAGACGGCGGAAAATATGAACACCGTCAGGGATAGCCCGCCCCAGTCACGCTCGACCACGGGTGTCAGGCCAAAGACACCACCGCGCATCAGAATGTAAAAGGCTCCGAACCCGACGACCCACAAAATCGGCAGGCGCATTGCATTCCAGAACACCGGAACACAGGACAGGATCGCGACTACCAGCATGACGATACAGGCAAGCGCCGAACGCCACTGTTCCTCGAACGGGTAGAGGCCGAACAGCACGATCCGCCAGCGCGTCGCAACAAAGGACCAGCAGGCCCCATGCTCGTGCGCGCGGCACTCCTCGTTCTTGCCATAGCCCCAGATCGCCTCGAGAACCGCCCAGTTGAAAAGGTTCCACAAAACCCAGGCGGTGAATGCTGCAAGAAGAACGGTGATCGCGCTATTCAGTGGGGTCGCAAAATAGTGTTTCTTGATCTTGCCGAACGCAGGCGTGTTTGGAATTGAAAGATCGGTCATCATTCAGATCCTCAGCTGCGTACCCTTGAGCTTGATCGCATCATTCACGCGATTCAAAACCCAGGCCATCGAATAGTTGATGATCAGAAAACCACCCATCAGTATCGCGATCAGTTCCAGCGTCTGCCCCGACTGATTGATCGCAGTGCTGATCACCATGAAGAAGTCGGTGAAGCTGATAGCGATACCAATCGTAGTCGCCTTGAACAGCCAGACATACTGGTTGATCAGCGTTGGCATCACGATGCGGATGGCCAACGGAAGGCGGATGCGGCTGAAAATGTACCACGAGGACAGACCTAGGGCGCGTCCAGCCTCAGACTGACCTTTCGGAATGGCATTGAAGCCGGCCCGAACGATTTCAGCAATGTAGGCTGCGCCGTAAATCGCGATGGCAATGAGACAGGCCATCAGTTCCGGTGAAACGCGGATTCCACCGCGGAAATTCAAACCGGCTGCTTCGGGAACACTTACCAAGGGCGTCTCGGGAATGCGCCCTAGCCACATCGCTGTAATGGCCGCAACCAGAGCCGCAGACCACAGCAGTTTTCTCTCCTTACTGGCTTTTCGCAAATGCAAATCCGGCCAGCGCTTGGCCCCCAGCCACAGCGCTGCCGCAAACGCGGCGACGATGACCAGAACGGAGACAAAAACAGAAGCACCAGTGACATTGAGCCCCGGAATATAGATGCCGCGCCCTGTCAGGGCGATACCGCCCAGCATCGGTTCTGCATTTCGGGGGCTGGGCAGAGACAAAAGCAGCGTGTACCAGAACAACAGCTGCAGGATTAGGGGCGCATTACGGAACAGCTCGACAAATGTGGTGCCGACCAGCTCGGCCATTCCGTTGCCCGATGTCCGCATGACCCCTACCGCGACACCCATGATCGTGGCGATCGGCAGGGCAATAGCGCCAAGGAACAGGGAATTGAGGATTCCGACCAGAATTGCCCGCGCATAGGTCGAGTTCGTGCTGTAGTCGATCAGAGAAAAGCTGATACGCCAGCCTGTGGCCCGTTCAAGAAACCCGAACCCCGAAGTCATTCCCTGCGCCTCGAGATTGGCGCGGCCAACCAGCACCATGACAATCAGCATTGACGCAATTCCGCCTACAAATGCGAATTGCAGTCCGGTATCCCGGAACTTTCTGCTTTTGATGAGTGATTGCATCGGCTTATCCCCCAAGCGGCAACCTGACCTGAGCCGGGCGCAATCCAAAGGCTGCGCCCGGTAGGCATCGACGTATTAGTCGATGATCATCGGATAGAAGACACCGCCCGCGTTATAGAGATTGTTGATCCCACGCGGCAGGTTATAGGGAGAGCCAGATCCGATGTTGCGGTCGTAGATTTCGGCAAAGTTGCCGACCTCTTTGATCATGTTGTACGCCCAGTCATCCGACAGACCCAGGCGCGCACCATATCCCGGGTTTACTCCCAGAAATGTACCAACCGTCGCTGAAGGCGGGTTGGCGCGCATGTCGTCGATGTTCTCCGACGTGATTCCTTCCATTTCGGCGAACCACAGCGAGGACAGCATCCAGTTCTGGACGTCCAGCCAATCCGGGTCGCCTTCCGGGACAATGATGCCTTCCGCCTCCAGTGCGATCACATCCGGCAGGATGACATGAGCATCCGCGCCGTCCGGCGCATCGACACGCCCTGCGGCAAGGCTGGGCGCCCATTCGATAATACTGTCGCAGCGGCCCTCATAATAGGAATTGCGTAGTTCGTCGCCATTCTCGAAAGTCAGCAATTCGGCGTCGATCTGATGCGTGTCGAGATAAGTTGCAGTGGCGCGCTCGGTCGAAGTACCGGCAGCAACACAAATGGACCCTCCGGCCAGATCCGCCATCGTCTTGGCGCCGAGATCCGTGCGCGTCATTGCCTGAAACGCACCAATGAAATACGGGCGGCTATAGGCCAGGTTGAGCTCCGTGTCCCGGCTTTGGGTCCAACCGGACACCTTGATGACAACGTCAATGTCACCGGATTGCAGAGACGGCCAACGCTGGGCCCAGCTTATCGGAACAATCTCAAGGTTACCTTCGGACGTTCCAAACAGACCTGCCGCAAGTGCCTTGCACAAATCGATGTCCACACCGCGCCAGTTCCCCTGATCGTCAACCTCGGCAAATCCAAGAAACGAACCGTTGTGGCCGCTACACAGAAGCGAACCGCGTTCGAGGACTGTGTTCAGACGGCTGTCTTCAGCGACCTGCGCATGCGCCATCTGAGACGCAGCAACAACCGCCACCGCTGATGATGCAATAGCCTTGGCAAATTTCATTTTCACCTCCCTGTGTCGACATTTTGTCTGCATGATTTCTGTCGACACGATGGCGACATGTCAATAAAAACTTAGTCGAAGCCGAACTACTTGACCCAGGCACTTCATTAGGGACTAAGAAAAAATGGTTGATTCACAGCAACTTCCTCAACGGCACGCAAAGGGTCGTGGATCGAAGTTTGTCTATGGCGAACTCAAGAGGGAGATTCTGACACTCGAGCTAAAGCCGGGATCGCCACTGGATGAAACCAGCTTGTCGGAACGATTCGCCATGTCGCGCTCACCCGTGCGCGAAGCGCTGGTTCGGTTGTCCGCCGAAGGTTTGGTAGTGATGCTGTCGAACCGCTCAACCCTGGTTGCACCAATCGACTTTGAAGGCTTTCCCCGCTATGTCGAAGCCCTGGATTTTCTACAGCGGATCAACACGCGTCTGGCGGCGCAAAACCGGACCGAGGACGAAATCCAGAATATGACGAAAAAGGCCCAGGCCTTTGATCGCGCCTGCGCCGAAAACAACTATCTAGAGATGTCGGCGACGAACTACGACTTTCACATGGTGATCGCCACAGCAGGTAGAAACCCTTACCTCGGACGTGCCTATGGTCAGCTTCTTTCGGAAGGACGGCGCATATTGCACATGCATTTTGATTATCTAGCGGAATCGGCGACCGAACATCTTCTGAGCCCGGATCACTACGACATGATTGACGCTATTCGCGACAGGGATGTGCCGGAGGCTGATAGACTGGCTCACGTCCACACGAGGCATTTCCACGACCGGTTTGTTATGTTCATGAGCGCCAATTATAGCGAAGACTTTGACTTTGATCTTTCCACGCGCAAAGGATCGATGGGTTCCGGCACCTAAATTGGGCACTGTCGCAAAGTATTGAGCAAGCCGAACTTTTTCAGCGATCTTACAAGGATTGGTTTGGTGCTTAGTCACGGCATCTTGTGGAGCGGATTCTGCAAATGTGGGCGAAGCTGATCGGGGGTGTTATCCAAAGGCAAGAGTGGTTGCCATTGGAAGACAACGACAATCGCATACTCCCTCAAGATAAAATTGGTTGATGGCATCTTGTCGCTACCGTCTGCCGCTTACTCTAAATCGCGACAGCCTTTGGTTTAAACTCAAGCTCCGAGTTCAGTATTGTGCTGAAAGCCTGCGACCACCGTATTTCTGCTTCGACGGCATGCATGACAAGTCGCTCCAGCGACGACGTGGTCCCAAAGCTCCTATCCGATTCCAAAGAATTTATCACACCATCAAACTCTGGGAACAAGCACCTAGGAATAGGAACAAAGTTTCGAAGTCGTGAGCTTGGCTTTGACCAAAGCTTCGGCAAAGGTAACGGCACAGGCAACGCCATCGACAACGGGTAGTTTGAATTCTTCCGATAGGTGCGCCATGAGGTCGGTCATTCCCGCACAGCCCAAAACAATTGCTTCCGCTCTATCCTCCTCAATTGCGGCGCGAATTTCGACCCTTATTTTGTCGATGGTCGCCGGATCGTTTTCCTCAAGCTTCAGAACCGGTACATCCGATGCCCGAACCCGAACACATCTGCGATCCAAACCGTAGCGCAGCAAATTTGCTTCCAATCCTGCGAGAGACCGGGACAAGGTTGTAATTACACTGAATTTTGGGCTTATCATGGAGGCCGCGTGGTAGGCCGCTTCCCCGACGCCGATGACCGGCGCCGAAGTTATACAGCGCACAGCGTCGACTCCGGTGTCGTCGAAACACGCCACAACAATGGCGTCCACGTCCGGGTGTGCCTTCACCACATCCAGCAGACCCGGAACGCAGGTCGAAACATCCAGATACCCCTGAATACTGGCCGGGCCATCTTGCGAGTTCACTGCTATGATCTCGGTCTCGGGATGTGCACAAGCGTGCGCCGCTTTCGCAATCTTACGGGTCATGGAACTTGTAGTGTTGGGATTGACGACCAGCAGTTTCACAACATACTCACACTTCCCCGCCCAGATAGGCGGCTTTGATACGTGGATCGGTCAAAAGCTCTTTGGAATTGCCGGAGATCACCACACTTCCTGTGGTTAGTGCATAGGCACGGTGCGATATCGACAGCGCCATGCGCGAGTTCTGTTCCACCAGCAGTACAGACACACCTTCGTCCCGGTTGATAGCCACAATAGACCGCGCAATGTCCTGCACCAGTTTGGGCGCAATTCCCAACGACGGTTCATCCAGCAACAGCAGGCGTGGCTTAGCCATCAGAGCGCGCCCGATCACCATCATCTGCTGCTCGCCACCCGACAAGGTTCCTGCCGACTGGCTGTAGCGCTCTTTCAGACGCGGAAACCGTTCCAGAACCGAATCCAGAGTGCGTTGAACATCCGCTTTGTCTGAGCGGGTAAACGCCCCCATCAGAAGATTGTCTTTTACCGACATGTACGGGAAGACGCGCCGCCCTTCTGGAACCATTGCGATGCCTTTCGAGACAATCTCGGCCGGGTTGGTTCCGGCGATATCTTCACCTTCAAACGCCACCGATCCGGATTTGATTTTCGCCAGCCCGGTAATCGCCCGCAGGATCGAGCTTTTGCCTGCCCCATTGGCGCCGATCAGAGCAACTGTTTCGCCTTGCTCAAGATCAATTGATACCCCTTTAAGGGCATAGACGTGATCGTAGTAAAGCTCGACATCCTTGAAATCTAACATCTTGGTCATGGCTCAGATCCCAATCTCGTCGTCGGCGCTGCCCAGATAGGCTTCGATAACTTTTTCGTTGTTCTGGATTTCTACCGGTGTGCCCTCGGCGATCATCTCACCGAAGTTCAGCACGACAATCCGGTCCGAGATATTCATCACCGCCGGCATGTCATGTTCCACCAGCAGAACGGTCACCCCCCGGTCATCGCGCACCTTGCGCACCAGATTGACCATTTTCATGGTCTCGTCGTGGTTCATCCCGGCGAAGGGTTCATCCAGCAGCAACACCTTGGGATCGGTTGCAAGACCAATCGCGATCCCCAACGCCCGCAAGTTTCCCTGCGGCAGGTTTGAGGCCTGTTCGTTGGCGATCTCGGTCATTCCGAGGAAATCGATTAGATCGTCGGCATATTGCCCGAAACTGTCGACATCCTCATGCGCCGTTTTTGTGCCCCAGAAATACCCGGCCAGCGAGGCACGGGCCCGTAAGTGCTGCGCGACGATGATGCTTTCGCGCACTGTCATGGATTTGAAGATCGTCGTTTCTTGAAACGTACGGACAACGCCTTTGCGCGCCACTGCGTGTGGTTTCAGGTTTGAAATCCTCTCACCCTTGAACAGCACCTCTCCGGTCGTGGTCGGCAGAAAGGACGAAATCATCTTGAACAGCGTGCTTTTACCCGCACCGTTCGGTCCGATCACCGACAGGATCTCGTTCTCATTGACGTTGAACGAAATGTTGCTGTTCGCGGTTAGGCCACCAAATTTCTTGGTGACGTGGCGGATTTCCAGAAGATGGCTCATTTGTCCTCTCCTTTCTTGCCGGGCAGACGCAGGCTGAGCAGCCCGTTGGGCAGGAACAGCATCAGGATGATCAGCAAGCTGGAATAGGCCAGCAGTTGGAAGCGACCCAATTCGAACAACAGGTCCCAGCCAAAATACAGAACCAGCGTGCCCAGCATTGGGCCAAACACATATCCCAGACCACCGAGGAAGCAGTTCAGCATGAAGTTCACACTGTCGGCGACCTGAAAGCTGGACGGATAAACCGATTGCGCAATCGATCCGAACATCGCGCCGCCAATGCCGCCCAGAAAGGACGAGATGGCAAAGACGATGACCCGGATATACGAGATGTTCACACCGATGGAGCTGGCCAGTTCCTCATTCTGCTGCATCGAGCGACAAAGGTGGCCAAGGCGCGAATTCACCAGCCGGTACATGGCGGCAAAGGTCAGGACCATCAGAACGCAGGCCGTGTAGTAGAAGGCCAGCCTTGGGTTCTCCAGCGTTCCGAAATCGGGTATCAGAGGGATACCAAGGATCGACACCCCACCCGGAAGAGGGATCGAGGTGATGCCCTTGGCACCATTGGTGACGGGCAGGGCCAGCGCAGTCAAGGTGACGACCTGTGTCAGCACCAGTGAGATCATTGCAAAATACACACCCCGCAGCCGCAGGATCGGCAGACCGATCAGAACCGCCACACCAGCTGCAAAGAGGCCCGCAAGCGGCAGGGACAGCCAGAACGAAATGCCAGCCTTGGTCACCAGAATGGCCGAGACATAAGCTCCGATCAGGGCAAAAGCGCCCTGCCCGATGTTAATGCGGCCGATATAGAAAGTAAGCCAGACACCGGCACTGGCGATCGACAGCAGTGCCACCGATGTCAGCGTGTAGTACAGGTCAGACCGTCCGGACGCGGCGACAAAGCCGGGAACCGCGATGAAGATGGCCAGCAGGAAGACCGCCACACCGGCCCATTGAATCATTGATAGTTTTGGCACTGCGTTATCCCCACGGTTTGCCCATCAGGCCCTGCGGGCGGATGGCCAGGAAAATCATCAGTGAGACGAAGATCAACAGGTAAGTGATATCGCCATATTGAGACAGGACAGCCAGACCGATGGCTTCCATGAAACCAAGGATAATTCCGCCCGCGATTGCACCGGAAATCACGCCTGCACCGCCGATCATCACCATCATGAATGCTTTGATCGAGGTTGGCCCGCCCATGCCTAGATTGACGCCTGTGATGGTCACCAGCAATCCTCCGACCAATCCGGCCAGCATCGCGCCCAAGGCAAACCCAATCATGGAGTACCGGGCAACATTGACGCCCATCAGTTGGGCAGCGGTTCTGTCCTGCGCCAGCGCACGCAGGGCGCGGCCAGTTTTGGAATATTGCATAAACAGGATGAAAGTGACGATCGACAGGATAGCCAGCACGCAGATCAAAATACGGTCATATGGCATGATCAACTTGAAATCCCAGTTGAAGACTCCGTTGACGATCTTGGGCACACCGCGCTGTTTTTCTCCAAAGACCAGCAGAATGACCGCGTCAAACAGAAACGCCAGTCCCGCTGCCAACAGCATTGTGCTTTCTTCGCGCGACGATCGTCGTATGACTGGGGCGAACAGAAACCGTTCTATCAGCGCCCCAAGCACGGCCAGAGTGATACAGGACGCCAGCAGCGCAAGGATGAAAGGCCAGCCAAGTTGTCCGTAGAAGGTGTAGGTCACAAAGCCGCCGAGAACGTACATCTGTCCATGAGCAAAATTCAGTACGTTCATCAGGGCAAAGATCAGCGTCAAACCTAAGGCGATCATCGCATATTGCGCGCCCAGGTAGATGCCGTTTGCTAGTATCTGTTCCATGATAGTCCCGCGTTGGGTTCGGGTTTCCCGGGCCGATCATCAGCCCGGGAGTTTGAGTGGCTCGTTAGGCTTTCGCCTTGTCTTGGGGAGTTCCGCCTCAGTCTACTTCAGCGACAAAGAGTGTTTCAAACTCTCCGTCTTGGTAGACATTCACTACCAGCGGGACCGCAATCTGACGTTTTTGTCCGAAGGAGGTTGTTCCGACATAGCGCATCACGGCGTCACCCTTCATGAAGGGGTTCGGTGCTTCGAACGTGTCCATCGTGGTCTGAAACGCCTTGACGTCGTCAATACCCGCCGGGTTGGCGTTCAAAGTCGCCAGAATATACTCCAGCGCATAGACCTTGGTATTCGATTCATCGTTATATTCGCCGAACATATCGGTGTAACGCTTGACGAATTCCTTCATGTCGTCCGATGCGATTTCAGGTGTAGATGCACCGCCGACCGAGATGAACCCGTTGGCCAGATCGCCCGCACCTTCGCGCAGAACCGTCGCATCCTGCGCAGTCTCGGTCGAGATGATGCCCTGATACCCCAGTTCGCGCGCAGACCGGATCAACTGAGGTGCATTGGCCGGGGAGACGCCGGACAGAACCAGAAGATCAGGCTGCGTGCGCATTACAGGCGTCAGAACCGGGGTAAAATCAGTCGTGTCCACCTGATAGGTTACGTTGTCAGAAACAACTTCCAGACCCAGCGCATTTGCTGCCGCGATACCGCCGTCGCGCTGGCTTAGCGGGTCGGACTCGTTTGCCGCAACAAAGGCCACGGTCTTCACGCCTTTTTCGTCGCGCAGGTATTCGTAAATCGCCGGGTCGGACTGATAGTTCGCGACCATGCCCAGAACCGCGTTTGACGCGGGCGCTGTATAAAGCTCTTTCGGAAAGGCATATGGGAAATACATGATCCCTTGAGCCTCGGCCACAGGGCGCACGGCGGCAGCGCCGTCATCCACATTCGGACCAACCACATAGTGGATGCCTTCCTGTGCCATCTTCTCCATGCCCGCGATTGCGCGCTTGGGGTCTTTCTGGTCATCGAACGAGACGATTTCGATATCGTAAGTGGTATCACCGATCTTGTAGCCGCCGGATTCATTGATCCAGTCAGCGCGTGCTTCCATCGAGCGCTGGTTCGAGATGCCCCAGGCCGCTGCCGGACCTGAAGTCACACCAACAAAGCCAATCTTGAGAACCGGGTTTTCCGCCCAGGCGGTGGAGCCCAGAACGGATATGGCCAGCGCCAGGGCCGCCGATGATTTCATCAGATTTCTGCGTTTCATTTTTTCCTCCCTATTGAGGTTCGGGCGCCTCTTTCGGGCGCTTGCAAAGGTCATTGAGTCACAGGTCGAATCCCGGTGATGCTGCCAAACTCAACATTGTTAACAATCTATGTCAAAATTTTTTAATGAATGGCAGTGTTGATATTGTGAACAAATACTCAATATATTGTCAGTCAGAAGCCGTGCGTCTAAGAAAAACGCACAAGAATTCCAGTCGAATTGAAACCAGATGACAGACGCACAACAAATACTCGACACCGTCCAATCTGATCCGGATGAGCAATTGATCGTTGATCGAATTTATTCCGCCGTAATGAAACAAAAGCTGGCTCCACGAACCAAATTGAGTGAACAAACCTTATGTGAGACCTTTGGCGTTGGTCGCATGCGCGTCCGCCGCGCATTGTTGTTGTTAAGTAGCCAAGGCATTGTTGAACTTCATTCCAACCGCGGTGCATTCATTGCTTGCCCAAGCCCCGAAGAAGCCCGAGACGTGTTTGAGGCCCGCTTGATGATCGAAACCGGTATCGTTCGGGATTTGACGCGAGAAATTAGCAACGCGGGGGTCAAAGCGTTGCGGCTTCATATCAAAAAGGAAGATGAGGCTAGGGCAAGGAACGACCAAACAGAAATTATCAGGCTCTCTGGTGAATTTCATGTCGAGTTAGCTAAATGCCACAACAACGCAGTTCTCACTCGCGTCGTCAGGGAACTGGTGACCCGGTCTTCTCTGATCGTGGCGCTGTTTGGAACCAACAAGGACTCATCTTGCCCCGATGATGAGCACGCGTCGATCATCAATGCGATCGCGAGTGGTGACCCGCAATCTGCGGTAGACAGCATCCAACACCACCTTCTTCACGTTAAAAACAGCCTGGATCTGAAAAAAACCCAAAAGGTTGAACCTGATCTGGCTAAGATACTCACCGGACGCATGTAATTGGTTCTGAAGGTGTAGACGCCCCCGCTGGCCTCGATGTGCAATTGTGGGTTTGCAAACAACCTGAATGGAGGCGTCTATGGGAGAGATTAGCATGATTGGCCTGGATTTGGCGAAGAACGTTTTCCAGGTGCACGGAGCGGATGGATCAGGTTATCCTGTTCTTCGGAAGAAATTGCTCAGGGGTCAGGTCCTTGAGTTCTTCGCAAAGCTGCCGCGTTGCGTGGTTGTAATGGAGGCCTGTGCCAGTGCGCATTATTGGGCGCGCAAGATCAGTCGCTTGAGTCACGAAGTCAAGCTGATCCATCCGGCCTACGTGAATCCATTCGTCAAATGTCAAAAGAACGATACGGCCGATGCGGAAGCGATCTGTGAAGCTGCAAGCCGACCAACGATGCGCTTTGTTGCCGTGAAGAGTGAAGAGACCCAGGCGTCCGCGATGGTTCTTCGGGCTCGCTAGCTGTTGGTTCGGCAGCGCACGCAATTGATCAATGCTGTGCGAGGTCACCTTGGAGAGCTCGGTCAGGTGGCCCTGCAGGGTGCCTGCAACATTCGCAAGCTGATTGCTTTGGTGGATGCTGGTGATAGCGCGATCCCGAATGTGGCCCGGGAGTGCCTTGAAAGGCTGATCAGCATGCTGGGCCAACTGGACGGTCAGATCAAAGAACTGGATGCCGAGATTGCCCGCCGCGCGCGGTCAAACGAGATGGCACGCCGCTTGATGACGGTGCCTGGAATTGGCCCGCTCATCGCAACTGCGCTGGTTGCCTTGGCCCCGCCGCCGGAAACGTTCCGCCGTGGTCGGGATTTCGCCGCCTGGCTCGGGCTGGTTCCAAGACAGCATTCAACAGGGGGAAAACAGCGCCTCGGGACGACAACAAAAATGGGAGAACGTTCGCTCAGGCGATTATTAATCATCGGCGCTAACAGCGTTGTCATGTGGCGTGCTCGAACCAGAATGGGAACGGATCCCTGGCTTGCCCGCATGATCGAACGCAAGCCGCCACTGCTGGTTCGGGTGGCCCTTGCGAACAAGATGGCGAGGATCGTTTGGGCCTTGATGAGCACAGGGGAAGTCTACCGGGCTCCGGCCGCCAACGCGTAAAGCGTCTGCGGCTGCGAGGCGGCGGAAACGGAAGAGGACAATGGACGGTATGGCATAAGGATCGTGAGACCGGGTCGGGAAAACCAGCTTGCGACAGAGTGCTTCGAGCACGTGGTTTTGAATTGGACCGGATCCGCTAACACCATAGGGGCCAGCGGCATGTGCAAAGGCCGCGTAACAGGCCGAACACATGTCAGTACCCGAACCGATGCTAAAGACCGATCAAATTACCTCTTGCGTTTTGGGCGTCTACACGTGTCACAAACTCCGTCCGAACAGGATCGTTGAACTAAAAGGGCATTCTGGCCGGGCCTTTCTGAAAACGTGCCGCCGAAGGAATCCGAGCGATCCGTGCAACACGGTCGCTTCCCGGCACGCGACCAGCCCGTAACTAAGGACAATAACCTGTTCGTCGTGGCAGGGCACCGCCAACAATCTGGGGCTGCTGAAAACTCGGCAGCCCCATCGTTTCGGAACAAGTTGGAAACGGCGTTACTTCCCGCGATAAACCAGCCAGTCCGGCAGAATTGCGAGCGCGCGGATCACCCAGGAAAACGGCGCCGGGAAATCCGTGCGGAAACGGCGCCTTGTCATGGCCTTCAACACACGGGTCGCGGCATCTTCGGGCGTCATCAACATGGGCATGCGGAATTTGTTTTTCAGGGTCAGGCGGGTCTTGATGAAACCGGGATTGACCAGTCGCACCAAAACTCCACTGTTTCTAAGATCAAATCGCATGGTTTCGGCAAGGCTGACCAATGCAGCCTTGCTGGCGCCATATCCGATCGCGGCGGGAAGACCGCGATACCCCGCCAGCGATCCGATCAGGGTAATGTCGCCCCGATCCTGCGCAACCATCCTTGGCACCACTTCGCCCAGGACACGCATCGCCCCGGTGAAATTGACATCCACCATGGTCAACGCGGTTTCGCTGTCCCACTCTGTTGTGCCCATGGGTTCGTAGGCGCCGACATTATAAATCACACCGTCCACATCACCCGCCGCCTGCGCCGCGCGACGCACGGAGTCGCCATCGGTCACGTCCAGCGCAAGCACGGTTGCACTGGTCAACTCGGCATTCAGGGTATTAAGTCGCTCGCGATTACGCGCCGACAAGATCAGGTGCGCACCTTCTGCGTCCAGTCGCTTCGCCAGGGCTCGCCCCAATCCTTCGCTAGCTCCGATGAGCCAATATGTCTTGTTTAGGAAATCGGTCATTTGCCGACGTCACCTAACGGCTGGCTTTCGCTTATAAGAGCCGCGGGCGCAGGGCGTTTCCGAAGAAACGGCGCGCGTTTCAGATACAGGATCGCCGCCTGCCAATGTATCAGCGCCAAAACCCGCACCGCACCCAAGGGTCGGCGGACGGCGGCCCAAAGGAGCGACCTGTTTGTTGCCGCACGCCGCTCTCCGGATAGCGTAGCCAGAACGCCCTGGTCTTCATTTTCAAAGGAAATGCGAATGTCGATCCGTGTGTCACTGAAGCCGAAATTGAACCGGTAGTGACCTGCAATTCTCTGAAACGGAGACACGTGCATGAGTTTCTCGGCAACCAGAGTGTCACTACGTGCGATCGGGCGAAATCCTTCGTGTGCGCAAAAATAGCAATGTCGCTGGCCGAAGGTGCTGTTAACCTCGGCAACAAAGGCCCTCGGGGTGCCATCAACCAGCGCAATCCAAAAGCTGACCGGGTTGAAATGAAACCAAAGGAAGCTTGGCTGGGTCAGAAGCAAAAGTTGTGCGTCCTTGGTTCGAAACCCACGCTCTTGCAGAACCTGCTTGAACCACGCCAACCCGCGCCCGTCACCCCGTGTTCCGCCATGCTGACGATCCCACAGCGACCATAGATTGAACCGGTTTCGCGACAACAGCCAAGGCGCCTTAACACCAAGATCGGTCAACACAAAATCGACGCCGTAGCTGAAGGTGTTCTTCAGCTTTCCGCGTCGGGCATGCAGGGTTTGGGCCTGAATATGTTCCAGCATCATGTGTTCTATACGCGGCCGCGCGGCTCATGGATCAGAACGCGTTGAAAACTATTCTCGTGCTTTTCTGATCCAATTTGACCGGCGCCGCGTAACAGCCTCATAACGTTGTAAAGATGAGGACGGCATGTTCGATCAGATTCACGGCCCAAGAAAGAAAATCGCAATTGTCGGCGGTGGTATATCGGGCCTCTCGTCCGCCTATTATCTGGCGCCCTACCATGACGTCACCCTGTTTGAAGCATCCCCGCGTCTAGGCGGGCATGCCCGAACCGTGATGGCGGGCAAGAACGGCGACCAACCGGTCGACACCGGTTTCATCGTGTTCAACTACGTAACCTATCCCTACCTGACGCGGCTGTTCCGTGATCTCGACGTTCCGGTGATCAAGAGCGTGATGAGTTTCGGCGCCAGCATCAATGATGGCTGGCTGGAATACGGTCTGAACAACGTGGGATCGATCACTGCGCAAAAACGCAACCTGCTGCGACCGCAGTTTTACAAGATGATTGCGGACATCATTCGCTTTGGAAAGCGTGCCGAGGCTGCCGCTACGGATGACAACAAGACCATTGGTGAACTGGTCGAGGAGCTGGGCCTCGGCAATTGGTTCCGCAACAACTACCTGATGCCGATGTGCGGAGCGATCTGGTCAACCCCGGTTGAAGATATAGACCAATTCCCGGCGAAATCGCTGGTACAATTTTTCCGCAACCACGCACTTTTAGCCGGCTCTGGCGAACATCAGTGGTGGACGGTGAAAGGTGGCAGCATCGAATATGTCCGCCGGCTGGAATCCGCGCTTCTGGCTCGCGGCTGCGTCATTCGCACCGATGCACCGGTTCGGCATGTCCAGCGCGACGCGCATGAAGTGCGCATCTTTGCTGACAAGGGCCTATCGGCTTCTTTTGACGAGATCATCATGGCTTGCCATTCGGACCAGGCCCTCCAGATCTTGGGGCAAGACGCGACACACGCCGAAGCCGCCGCTCTTGGCAACATCCGTTATCAACCCAATATGGCTGTTCTGCATTGTGATGAAAATCAGATGCCCCGGCGGCGCGCCTGCTGGTCGAGCTGGGCGTACCGGTCGCAGGATGGCGACATCGGCCTCACTTATTGGATGAACAGGCTGCAGAATATCCCTGAATCCGATCCCCTGTTCGTCACCCTGAACCCGTCGACCGAGATCCCTCAGGACAAAGTTTATGACGTAGCGAACTTCGCCCACCCGATGTTTGACAAGGCAGCGCTCAAGGCACAGCGCGACATTCGGGAAATGCAGGGACGCAACCGGACATGGTTTGCCGGAGCATGGAACCGGCACGGGTTTCACGAGGACGGTATCGCCAGTGCAATGCGCGTCGTGCGCGCCCTGAATGAACGTCACCTAATCACAGGAATGGAAAATGCGCTTAATCAACAAGGCTCTGAAATCGAATTTTCTATCGACCTGCGAGCGACTGCATGACGGGCAGCTGATCCTGCGCACCCCCGAGGGCGAGCGCTACTGGCCCAGCTACTTTGCAACGCTCAAGCGCAGCTTGGCCGAGGGTGGGCGCGTGTTGTTGCAAGCGATCACCGTCAAAGACAGCTTTTTTGACACATACAAGTCCTCGTCCGATTACATCCGCCAATACGTTTTCCCTGGCGGCATGCTGCTGTCGGACCGTGTTATCGAGGCCCAAGCCAGTAACGCTGGATTCACAGCTTGCGACAGCTTTGCTTTCGGGCAGGATTATGCCCGAACCTGTCGGAACTGGGCCAATAACCTTACCGCGCAAAAGCGTCGCGTTTCGGAACTGGGATATGGCGAGAGCTTCTTCCGCAACTGGCAGTACTATCTCGAGATCTGTGCCGCGTCCTTTGCCGTGGGGCATACCAATGTCGTTCAAGTGGAGATGGCCCATGCGTAGTTTTGTCTTTGCTTTTGCCTTGCTCGCGTCGCCCACGGGTACGCAGGCGTCCGCAATCAAATCTGTGCTGCCCGATGCCGAAACGCGCGGCACGGCAACTTTTCGTTATATAGGCCTCCCGCTCTACGAAGCTCAGCTCTTCACCAAGTCCGGAGCACCTCTGGACTGGAGCAAGGATTTCGGGCTCGAGCTGAAATACCTCCGCAACCTGACAGAACTTGATCTGGTCGAAGCCACCATGCGCGAACTGAGCCGTACCGGGGCCACCCTGCCGGCGCGCGGCCAGTTGGAAATGTGTTTCAACGATGTACGCAAGGGTGACCGCTATGTCGCCATCTCCAAGGGGCCAAACCAAATCGGGTTCTGGCACAATGGAAAACGGGTTTGCACGCTAAGCCATCCTAGGATCAAGAACAGGTTCATGTCGATCTTTCTTGGCGAAAACACACGTTCGGAATCCTTCACCCGGAAACTGAAGGGCGAGTGATGCTTTACCCGCGTGTCAGCCTCTATGCGCTGATGCTGGCCGCGGCTGGCATTCCGCTTTACATCCACTTGCCGAGGTTTGCTTCGGTCGAGCTTGGCATCGGGCTGGGGGCAATTGGCACGATCCTGTTGGTCATCCGGCTGGTCGATCTTGTTCAGGACCCACTGATTGGCTGGGCAATCGACCGCTGGCCACGGGCACAAATCCTGTTTGCCAGCGCCGCGGCGCTTGGGCTGGCCATCGGCTTTCCATTGCTATTCACCGCTCAACCGGGGCCAAACGCGATGCCACGTCTGGTGGCAGTCCTTGTTCTGCTCTTCTCGGCCTACAGCCTTGGCATGATCCTGCTCTATGGACGCAGCGCCACTTTGGCAGCCAAACCGACGCCACGCTCTCTGATGACGCTGGCGGCGTTTCGTGAGGGTGGCATGCTGGCTGGCGTGGTGATTGCTGCCATTGCACCGGCTTTCCTTGTCACCCTTGGGGCCACCGGTCAGGGATACGAAGCGTTTGGCCTGTTTCTTGGAGCGCTGGCCCTTGTCGTTGCCGTGATCACCCTGCCGATCTGGCGTCGCGAACCCATCGAAGGCGACCGTATGTCCCTTGGTGGGCTACGCCAAACTGGCGCTCTGAGACTTCTCGTGTTGGCACTGGTCAACAGCCTACCTGTTGCCATTACCTCGACATTGTTTCTTTTTTTCGTGGAAGACCGCTTACAACTGCCGGGCAAAGCCGGCCCCTTGTTGATCCTGTTCTTTCTCAGCGCAGGTTTCAGCGTGCCGCTATGGGCCCGTCTGAGCCAAAGAATGGGCTCGAAAGCCACGCTGTTGGTCGCCATGCCCTTGGCAATCCTCGGCTTTGTCGGGGCCGCGTTCCTAGCACCCGGCAGTCAGGTTGGCTTTGCCGTGATCTGCCTGGCATCCGGCGCCGCCCTGGGGGCCGATATGGTTATCCTTCCGGCTATGTTTTCGGTGGCGCTGACCCGGGCGGGTCTAAAGGCATCGTTAGCTTTTGGCATCTGGTCCTTTGCGGGCAAACTTGGCCTTGCTGTGGCCGCTTTCGCTGTTCTGCCCGTGCTGGAAAGCAGTGGCTTTAGACCCGGCGCGTCAAACAGCACTGAGGCCCTGAATACATTGAACATCTCTTATGCCGTCCTTCCCTGCATCCTGAAACTTGG
This sequence comes from Ruegeria sp. AD9, assembly GCF_056542305.1. Taxonomy (NCBI): domain Bacteria; kingdom Pseudomonadati; phylum Pseudomonadota; class Alphaproteobacteria; order Rhodobacterales; family Roseobacteraceae; genus Ruegeria; species Ruegeria sp. AD9. Next base: position 26,857 of record NZ_JBQFZP010000011.1, on the reverse strand, counting down.
CGCCTTGGCGCTTGTCCTGGCGCTTCCTACGGAGAACCCAACCCAATGAAACTCCTTACTGCCCTGCTCATTCTTGCCGCTCTGGTCATGGCGGCAAAGTCCATGTTTCTCAGTTTTCGCGCACAAACCCCGTCAGACTATGCCGATACAAGCCCTGCCTTTTCGCTCAAAACCCACCTGAGCGGTGAAATCCTCTCCGAAGGTCTGATTTATGGCCCAACCGGAAAGATGACGAACAGCTTCGTTGCCAGAATGGTCGGTGAATGGGACGGCGACACTGGTACGCTGAGCGAAGAGTTCACCTATTCAAACGGCAAAAAGCAAAGTCGCAAATGGTTCCTGAAGCTCAGCGACGGCAACACGTTCACCGCCACCGCCGACGACATCGTCGGCGAGGCACGTGGCGTCGTTTCTGGGTCAACAATCAAGATGGAGTACCAGATCATTCTGCCGGAAGACGCGGGCGGTCACACGCTGACATCAACCGACTGGCTTTACCTAACTGAAAACGGAGTCATCATGAACAAGTCCGAGATGCGCAAATTCGGCATCAAGGTGGCCGAGTTGATCGCGACCATGCGCCCGGACCACGAAGCACGACGCTGAACCGGGATGGGACCCGAACAGAAGGACCTGCCCTGATGAACAATATCTACCCATTCTTGCGATGACAGTTGCACTGGCGTCTGTTGTGTTTGCGCCGTCTCCGTTGATGACAAGTGAATTCGCAGGCTACCGACCCGAACAGTTTCCTGTCACCATGGACTTCTGGCCGGATCAACCCTCGGGGTGGGGCTTTGGCATCTGGGGTGTGATCTGTATTGTCTGACGTTAGCGCTAATGGGACAGTTTAGGTTGATTTGATAAGAGAGGGTTTCTGGCACATCGTAACCACCAAGGAGTGGAGATGAGACAGACACCCGGAATCAAGCAGAGCCATGGCGAGATGGTCGTCAAGTCGCCGCCTATGCGCCAACAGGACAGCTTTGCGCTCAGGGACCTTGCCGTCGCCAGATGCGTAGAGCTCTGCAAAAGATCGCATTTCCGTCAAAGGCACTCCTGTCGAGCGAAGTGACGCCAATAACTCCAACCAATCGACATCTGTCTTCTTGAACCTGCGTTTGCCATCCGAGCCGCGTTGGATGAAGGGCATAGCCCCGATTTCTCATGGAAGCGAATTGTCGAGATGCTGAGCCCGGTGAGTCCGGCAACTTCTGAAATCATCATACTATCAGACCCTTTCGCCCAGGCTCCTACAGTCCTGAAGCTACTTCAGGTCAAGCGTCTTTTATAGAGCTTCTCAGCAATCGGCTTTCGACGACAGTGCAGCATAGGATAAATAGGACTCTCAACTTCCATTAGATTGGTCGCCGCATGCCCTACTGCCAGATGGTAGCGCTCAGGCAAAAAGGCCAGTTGCAAACAAATCAGGCGTTCGCCAACTGCCCGCAATGGGTTTCTTTCAACGTGCCCTGTCCGGCGTGTCTTCCGGTTCACGTGCAATCAGGGCTTCGATCTGCCGCATGACAGGTTCCGGCAACGCACCGTGCGAGAGAGCTTCCACAAGTCCTTCGATCTGTTCGACGGTGCGAGCGCCTGGAAGCCAGATCGTTTTCATCGGCACGAAGGGCGAATTGGACGGCGAATGGCTGTCCATCACGGCAGTTGGAGCATCATGGCTACCCTTGCCGCGTTTGGTGTGGCGCTGTTCAGCGCGCGCGATTTGCTGGTGGCCACCACGTCACCGTCCTGACCCGCAACCTGCAAAAGGCCGACGCATTGCCCCATCCGGTACGCCTGATCACCTCACTCGAGCAAATTGACAACACAGAGCGCTTTGACGCCATCGTCAATCTGGCAGGTGAGCTGGTGGCAAACGCGCATTGGACGCGTCGGAAACGCGCGCATCCTGCAGTCTCGGGTCGTGATGACGAAAGATTTCGTCGCACTGATCCGCAGGCTGGATCAAAAACCATCTTGCCTAATCACCGGTTCCGCCGTGGGCTGGTATGGGCCGCGGCAAGACGAGATCCTCACCGAAGACGACACCTACCACCCCGTCTTCATCCATGAGGTGTGCGACACATGGGAGCGCGCCGCTGCGCCAATCGTGGGTATGGGCATCCGGGTTGTGCAACTGCGTAGCGGTCTGGTGCTAGGGGTAGAAGGCGACATGCTGGCCCGAATGCTGACACCTTTCGAATTTGGTGCCGGTTGTCAGCTGGGGGATGGACAACAGTGGATGCCCCGAGGAACGCCGCGCCCGCCGCACAACGCCGGAACCCAGACGAATCCCAGTGTTGCGCGAGGCAAGGGTAGGACGTGTTACGGCTTGGCTTGCTTGTTGGTGCACAGACCCAGAAGCGCATAAATCGGGCAGAATTTCATGAAGGCCGTCAGCACAAACACAGCTCCAAGCCAACCCCAGGGGCCGATGGTGCCGGTCAGTGCCAGAAGGATCAGCACGCCACCGAGGATCAGGCGCAGAACCCGGTCGACAGAACCAACATTAGACGTGAATTGCATGGTCGAATCTCCTTGATTATCTGGTCCAAGATTCGCTGTTTTCCAAACCGTGTTATGTGACGAGGTCACACAACTCCCGTTCTGGCATGGTGGTGCAGGGCTGGGCGATCCTGCAGATAAATCACACCTCGCTCAAGCCTGACCCATCCCCGATGTTCAAAATCCTTGAGGATACGGGACATGACTTCGCGTGCGCTGCCCAGTTCGGCCGCAATGCGCTGGTGCGTGGTGCGGATATCGCCCGAATGTGCGCCTTGATCCAAAAGCCACTGCGCCAATTTCAGGTCCATCCGGTTAAGTAGAAGATCATCGATAACCTCGGACAGTTCAACAATGCGTTGTGAAAACGCCATGAAGACCGCACCTCGAAATTCTGCATCTGTGGCCAGCAACGTGTTGAACTTGTCCCGCCCGATGGCCAGCGCCGTCACCGGCCCCTCGGCATAACCGAACCCTGAATAGGGGATGTCCGACAACATGCACGAGGTCGTCATAACGCAACTGTCGTACGGGCCAACCCGATAAAGAACAACGGTCCGCCCTGACGGGCTGGTTTGTTCCACTCGGACGATGCCCGAACGAATGATCAAAAACACCTCACCGTAAGCGCCCGGTGCAAACAGTTGGTATCCGTCTGGTATGGCCAGACGACTTCCTTCGGACTTGAGCCGGTCGAGAATTGCCTGGCTCCAGTTCTGTTGGGTCACTGCTTTACCTCCGTATCACGCTCTCTTCCGGGTTTTTTGCCTTGGGACCCTCGCGGGCAAACCCAATTAATCTGTGACGAACCCATCTGCACAGGATCAATGTTGAAGATTCTGTCAATTCAAGCCTTGAATACCAACACCTCATGGGTCCGAAACGAGCTCCATTATCTTTTGGAAGGCTTCCCCATTCCTACGGGTTCCCCGGAACGACTGTCCCCGTTGCGTTTGAGTGCCGGAACGTCAAAGTCATCGCTGTCAGATGGGCGGAAGTCGAGATGACTCCTGAGAGCCGATTACCGGCCTAACAACTGGCGGGAAAATCGCCTCTCCAGCTCCGTCTGTGCAGTTCTCAAAGAAATCTGCGACAGAACCTTATTGTTTCAAGGATGAATAGCATTCTCAGGGCATCTTGAGATCATAGAAGTGTGCGGCGGTTTCTCTGAACACAGCCGATTGGGCCTCAGCCGGAACCAGATCACGGTAAGCCTGTACCAGCGATGTGTAATTGCCATAGAGTTTGTCGACCGGGAAATTCGAGCCAAACATGACCCTCTTTGGTCCGAATTGTTCAAGGCAAATCTCCACGATCGGGCGAATACTCTCAGGCGCCCAGTTGTGATCGAACATGCCCAGACCTGAGAGCTTGCATGAGACGTGCGGCAGATCGGACAGAGCGCGCAATCTTTGAGCCCAGCTTTTCAGGCCCGCCGGAGTGCGGTCATATGGTGATCCGGCATGGCATAGAGCGACTCGTGTATTCGAGGCTTGCGCGAGAACTCGGGTGGTTTTTCCGATCAAATCAGGAATGAGCTGCAGATCAAAGCTGAGGTCACGCCGTCCAGCCTCATTCAGTCCGTCCAGAAACCGCGGATCGTCCAACAGGAAATTGGTTCCCGTCTGCGCGTCCTCTCCGGGTGCGCGCCCGACGATCTGGCGCACACCGCGTACAGTTGGAAGGGCCTGAAACGTATCAAGCTGGGCGTGTAGGTCAGCCGAGGTCAGGTCACAGAACACAACCTGCGCCATTGGCCAGTCTGGATTGGTTTCGGCGACAGCTTGAACCCACCGGGCTTCGTCCAGACCGTTTTTGGCCCCCACCTGGATATGGATCGAGGCACCGACTCCGCAGGGCGCGGCTTCGGACCGGAACTCGCGCAGTAGATAATTCCGTTGAATCGGCGTCGGGTCGCCAAAGAACCTTTCCACCCCGCGCGCCATCAGCCAGGGGTAGTTTACAGCTTCAAGGTCCCAAAGGTGGTGATGGGCATCGATCCAGCCGGTCATGTTCGCGGTACTTTCGACATGCGCCCCAAAATATCGACACCCTGTTGTTTCCAGAAGTGCAGCAGGTCAATGAAAACCCAGTTCTCGGCCAGCTTGTCACCCGCGCGACGATAGATGTCGATCACACGGAATTCACCGGCCTTGCCTGTGGCGGGCATACCCATGAACCCGCCGGTGGGCCGCGCCGTGAAATTCGGCCAGCCGAAAAAGCCGCCATAGTGACCCTCAGCCAAGCGGCAAATGTGCTTGGTCTTCGAGCGGTCCGTTAAGGATGCGCGGAACGGGCCTGAGTGCTGCTTTGCATAACGCTCAATCGTATAGGTCGCACCGATCCCGGCGGGCCCCCACCAAATCATGTCTTCGCTCCATGTCTGGCGCAATTCTTCCTCAAGGCTCAAGCCGCTGTTCCATTGGCCGAGATCGGAAATCATGGCATTGATCGTGTCGAGAGTTTTCTCGCCTTCTTCGGCAGGCTGCGGGCTGAACATCAACCCGTCATGCGTCATCGGTCCGGGTTGAACCAGATGGGCTGCAGTTTGAGGCGGGAAGGGCTGCAACCCGACCTGCATCATGAAATGCGGGATGTCGAAATACATCGCCGTTTCGGCGATCTTGCCATTCTCGATCTTGTTGAACTCACAATAGCGCAAAAACGCCATCTTGACCGTGGGGGCGATGCCCAGCCACGCATTGTCGAACAGGCCCATCAGATGCCCCATTGAAACAACCCAGACCGAGGTGAATCCGTCCATCTCGTTTTTTCCGGCCATGAACACGTCCATCCGGCGCTGCATTTTCCTTAGACTTTGCTTCAGGGGACGCCAGAATGCCTGTGCTACGTCATGGGTGCCCCGAAGCTCATCAAACGGGTGGAAACCGCGCCACAGGTAGTCTTCTGTGCAGAACTCAGACAACGTGTTGGCGATATCCGATTCTTTTACGCTGCTGAGCGCCGTGTAGTAATCCAAGATGATCGATTTTTGGATTTCATAGGACATTATTATTTTCTTTCAGTTCTTTAGTCGCTGCCAAGGGGCGAATTGCGAGGAAGATGAAGTCGGCTTTTGCACACGCATGCAAAAAAAGCTTGCCAGATGTTTCTTTTGTTGTCTATGGTTTTGCAAGCGTATGCACTACGAGTGCAACAGGGAGGACAGAATGGCCGAAATTCAACTTCGCAATGTTGGAAAGCGTTGGGGATCGTTTGTCGGAGTTGACAATTTCGACCTGACAATAGCCGACAAGGAATTTCTGGTACTTCTTGGGCCGTCAGGTTGCGGAAAGACCACGACAATGCGCATGATTGCTGGCCTCGAGGACGCATCTGAGGGCGATATCCTGATCGATGGTGCCCGAGTAAATGACATGGAGCCCAAAGACCGCGATGTTGCGATGGTGTTCCAGTCATACGCGCTCTATCCGAATATGAATGTATATGAGAACATTCGCTTCCCGCTGAAAGTTCGCGGTATTGACCCTGCTACCCATGACGAAAAAGTGCGGCGCGCTTCGGCCATGGTTGAGTTGGATGACTTCCTGCACCGCAAGCCAGCGGAATTGTCTGGTGGTCAGCGTCAGAGGGTTGCCTTGGCTCGTGCCATAGTGCGCGAGCCGAACGTGTTCCTTATGGACGAGCCACTATCCAACCTTGACGCAAAACTGCGCGTTTCCACCCGCGCACAGATCAAGAACCTCAGCCACGAATTGGCGGTCACCACGATCTATGTCACCCACGACCAGATCGAGGCTATGACACTGGCTGATCGGGTGGTGATCATGAAACAGGGTGTCGTGCAACAGGTCGGTACTCCGGTCGATATATATGACACCCCCGCCAACACCTTTGTCGCCAGCTTTATCGGCAACCCGGCAATGAACCTTGTCGATGGCGAGGTTCAGGGTGGCGTGTTTCGCGCCAAAAGCACTGAGGTACACGGGTTGAACGCGCCCGACGGTCCTATCACGCTGGGGTTTCGCGCCGAGGACGCCAATGTTGTGGAAAGCGGCGGCGAGATCAATGCACCGATCTATACACAAGAGCTGTTGGGCGACAGCACCATGGTCTCGGTTCGGATCGGTGGTGCGCTGGTCTCGGTCAAGGCCGACAAAACCTATCGGGCCGAAATCGACGATCAGGTCTCGATTCATATCCATACCGACCACTGCCATCTGTTTGATGCGCAAACTGGGGCTCGCCTGGAAGGCTGAGAACCGCAAACGACACCCGTTGGGACGGGGTAACCAGGGTGCAGACTTCGAAGATGCACCCATCCATCTAGGGAGGAATATTGATGTTTCTGAAGAATATTGCATTGGCCGGCTCGGTAGCCGCCTTTGCCGCAAGCGCAGGATATGCCTGCGAAATCGGCGCACGTGTCAACATAGTCGGTAATGAATTTGCGGCCATCCAGGCCGTCGCAGCCGGAGCAAAGGAATGCACCGGAGCGCCGGTAGAATCCAACCTGACATCCGAGCACCAGACCATCAACGTGGCTGGCCTGTCAGGCAATCCGTCGGAATACACAACCGCAATCATCGCCAATAGTTCGGTTGTGGCACTGATGAACGAAGACGTTATTCGTCCGCTCAATGATCTGGTGGAAAAATATGGCCAGGACCTGCAGCCTGGGCAGCTGATCAAGATTGGCGACAACATCATGGCCGTCGCCTTTATGGCGAACGCGCAGCATCTGATGTATCGCAAGGATGTTCTGGAACAGGCTGGCGTCGAAGTGCCGACCACCTATGAGGAAATGCTCGAGGTGGCCGAGGCCATTCGTGCGCAGGGCATCATGCAAAACCCGGTTGGTGGAGCCTATGCATCGGGTTGGAACCTGGCGCAGGAATTCAACAATATGTTCCTTGGCTATGGCGGCAGCCATTTTAAACCCGGTACGGCGGAACCCAACGTGAATTCTGAGGCCGGTGTCAACGCCCTGAACATGATGAAGGCTTTGTCGGAATACATGAATCCCGACTTCCTGACGCATGACTCTAATGCCACCAATGCCGAATACCGCGCTGGCAACGTTGCGATCATGAATATGTGGGGCTCGCGCGCATCGCAGCAAACCACTACCGAAGGTGTGCTACAGGAGGTGATCGATGGCCATGCGATTGGCGCTCCGCTGACGGTTGGCGGCGGCACCACACCAGCGACGACCCTGTGGTGGGACGGTTGGACTGTCGGAAAAAACATTCCGGATGAAGAAGCTGAGGCCACGTTCATTGCTATGAAGCACGGCATCCGCCCGGACATGCTGAATGATGAAACTACGCCTCTGGCAGTCTGGCTTATCGAAGGTTACCAGCCTGGTAAAGATGCCCAAGGTGTGTTTGCGGCAGCCAAGATGGGTACACTGCCCTATCCGATGTTGCCTTACATGGGCTTGATGCACACGGCGCTCGGCAACGAACTTGCGGACTTCATGCAAGGTAAGGAATCAGCCGAGCAGGCATTGGCCGATGTCGAGGCTGCTTATCGGGCTGCCGCCATCGAGCAAGGTTACCTTCAATAAGATGTGCCTTGTGCGGGCGTTCTTGAACGGCGTCCGCACAAACACACCGATGAGAGGATTGCAACGTGCGCCATAAGACATTCCTTTGGTTCTTCTTGCCCACAGGTCTTGCGATGTTGTTGTTCATCGCCATGCCTATTGTCTCGGTGGTGACCCAATCGATTTTCGCCCCGCACCCGGCCGTTCTGTTGGAGGTTGAGAACTGCACCCCGCTTATCGGATGCACAACCGAGACCACTGTTGATCAAGCGGCCACTGCGGCCCTTCGCGCCGAGCAACCTCTGGGCCGGTTTGTGGGATTGGACATTTACTTTAATCGAGGCCATCTGGCGACACAGGAGTTTGGTCAAATCTGGGCCTCGAGTGACAATTGGGGCGAGTTTTTCTCGGAGCTTGGGAATTTGCCCTTTTATCGGGCAATGGCGTTTACGCTGACCTTCGTAGCTGTCGTGACACCGCTCACAATTGTATTGGGGCTGTTGATTGCGTTGGCGGTCAACTCCTTGCACCGGCAACTCAAGGGTCTGATGATCTTTTTCTCTCTTCTGCCCATGATTGTGACCCCGCTGATCGGCTCGCTCATCCTGTTTTGGATGATTGACAGTCGCGGGGTGATCGGAAACGCCCTCGTATATCTGGCCGGAGATCCGAATTTCAGCCTAAAAGCCTCAACAGGGCTGATGTGGGTAGCACTGATGGTCTATGGTGTTTGGCACGCCGCTCCTTTTGCCTTTGTCGTGTTCTATGCTGGTCTGCAAACCTTGCCCCAAGACCAGATCGAGGCTGCCCAGATCGACGGGGCTACGCGCTGGCAACAGGTCAAATTTGTGGTTGTTCCCCACCTCATGCCTCTGGTCACATTTGTTGCGCTGATCCAGTTGATGGATAACTTCAAGGTGTTTGAACCTATCATCGGCTTCAGCGCACAAGCGCATGCGCAATCACTCAGCACCTTCATCTTTTACGATCTCGGTGGCGAGACTCGGCAACTGTCTTCCGCTGCCGCTACCTCTGTGATGACGATAATCGGGGTCGCCATTCTTCTGTCGCCCGTGCTTGTCCGCACCTGGCGCGATTTCAAAGGAGCGAGATAATATGGCCAGCCGCGCACAAAGAATGCCTACAAGCCTTCGGATCGCCTCGTCCCTGTTTGTGCTCCTTTGGTTTATCCTGGCCGCCTTTCCGTTCCTTTGGACGGTTTGGGGATCGTTCAAGGTCGAGCTGGATTTCTTCTCGATCGCTGACTGGACCAACGCCCTGACCGGCGCCCGAACCGAAGCGGTTTATGGCTCGCCGTTCACCACCACCGGATATGAGGGCGCATGGATTCAGGAAGAGTTCTGGCGCAATGTTCTGAACACTGGGATCGTGTGTTTCTTTGTAGTTACCATCTCGCTGACCATCGGAACGTTAGGGGGTTACGCCCTTTCGCGGTCAACCTATAACTACACATTTTGGCTTTTGATCACGGCGTTGATTTTCCGTGCAATGCCGCCAATCACTCTGGTCTCAGGATATCTTCTGCCCTTCTTTGAATGGAATGTTTGGGGGATTCTTCCGACCACCATTATCGTGCTGGTGGCAATCAACCAGCCGTTCACCCTGTGGATGCTGCATTCCTTCTTCAAGAACATCCCAAGCGAGTTGGATGAAAGTGCTAAGGTCGACGGATGCAACCAGTTTCAGGCTTTCCGACGCGTGATCATTCCGGTGATGTGGCCGGGTGTCATTACCACCGGGCTGTTCTCCTTCCTGTTGGCCTATAACGATTTTGCTGTGGGCGCGATGCTGCTGTCCGAAAGCAACCGCACAATGGTGCCTGCCATCGCCGCCTTCCTCGGTACAACACAGACTGAGGGCAACGTGATGTTTGCTGTTGCGGCGGTGGTTTCAGCCACAGTTCCACTGTTCCTCCTGGTGATGTTCTTCCAGCGTCAGATCGTGGGCGGCCTGACCGCCGGGGCTGTGAAAGGCTGACACAAATGGGGCGCACTCATCCTCAGTCCGTATCTGCCCACGCGCACGCAGCCAGCCTGAACTTGGCTGCGCGCGGGGCCCGTCGGCCGGGACGAATTCCATTTGCTTTGATGCGCGCAGGTCCTCGTGCCAGCACACCGTCACAGCGAATAGGAACACGTTCTAAAAAGGAAAGCGCCATGAACAATCGCGCAAATCGCCCAGCGATGGGTATTGCTACCGGAACCACGTTTGAAAACAAACAGCTTTATCGTCAGTTTCTCGAAAGCTTTGATAAGGGCCTCGGCGAGACCATGGAGACGGCCGCCAGCGAGATTTTCGCCGCAACGGCCACTACCGAAGCGAGCCATCCGATCAATGCAGCCCCCGATGGCAACGGCTACGTCAGCTCTGTCATCTTTGCGATATCAGAGGCGTTCGAGGGGCTCACCCGTCGGAACTATGTGGTCACGGGTGGCGAATACCTGGGAAGCGAGTGGGTCACCTCAACCGGGTATTTCCATGGTCATTTCACGCGACCGCTTTGTGGTATTCCACCCAGTGGCAAACTGGCATTTCTGCGGTTTGGTGAATTCCACCGAATGGAAGATGGCAAGATCGTCGAATCCTATGTCTTCCTCGGCTTTGCAGAACTGATCATCGCACTCGGCCTCTGGCCTTTGAACCTACAGGGCTATGAAGGTGTCGTGCCGGGTCCGGCAACTCATGACGGCATCGTCATTGGGCCATCAGACCCAGCACAGTCACGCGCCACAGCAGATCTGGTCGAGGACATGCTAATACAGCTGACGACCGAAGACCAAAGCTGGCGACCTTATTGGGATGACCGAATGGTGTGGTACGGTCCCGGCGGGCTAGGCTCTTATGCGACAGTGGATGCGTTTGCCGGCTTCCAGTCCCCTTTCGAAAACACGTTCGAGGGCTGGGGCGACGGCACGGATGCAGGCGTCACCGGCGTTGGTTCGAATTGCAAGGCCGGGGATGGCGACTATGCGTTCCTGTGCGGCTGGCCGCAGATCACCGGCGTCCACGTCAAACCCTTCCTGGACCTGGAGCCAACGGGAAAGCGTGTTTTTATGCGTGACTGCGACTGGTGGCGCTGCGCAGACGGCAAGATCATCGAGAACTGGTGCATGCTCGATATTCCACATCTGCTGTTGCAACTGGGTTACGACCTTTTTGCCGAAATTTCTGAACAGACCCAATGAGCTGTTCTGCCAGACATAACGCCATTGCGCGCCACCCGGCGCTCAACCGGATGCCAAGGGATTTTCTGACAGCAGGCTGACCTTCCCAGTCGACACAGAAAACCCCTTGGTAACCATAAAAGGAAAAAACACATGAAGGGCTCCCGCCCCGAACAGGCCGTGCTGACCAAAGACACGGACATGAGCAAGACAACCGAAACCCGCGCCGTGATCGAGGGCATGGTCGATGGTTTGAATGATCACCGCATCGACGATATCGGCGAATTCTTCGCCGAAGGGTTCCGCTGGATCGGCAACCAGGGCTGCGGCACCAAAACTGGGCTCAAGGAGTTTCAGAACAACTGGCAGCGCCCGTTCCAGGCAGCATTTTCTGATAAGACCTGCATCGACGAGGCCCGACTTTACATGGGCGAGTGGGCTGCCGCTTTTGGCCGACAGGAGGCGACTCATTCGGGCGAGTTCTTGGGCATCGCGCCCACCGGCAAGCGGGTCGAGATCCGATATATGGATTTCTGGAAAGTCGTCGACGGCAAGATCGTTGACAACTGGGTGAACGTCGATTTCGCCCATGTCGCCGCGCAGCTTGGCGTTGATCTGTTCAATGGCGAAGGCTGGGAAGCATTTGACCGGGGAGAAAAAACTCCACCCCGGCCCGAAAACTGAGGATAGAGACAATGGCTATTGAATACCTGAAACGCGGCAAACCAGAAGCTGACCGAGCAGAAGACGATGCCAAAACCCGAGCTGTTGTCGAGGCAACGCTGGCGGATATCGAAACCCGCGGCGATACCGCTGTGCGTGAGCTGTCAGAGAAGTTCGACAATTACTCGCCGGAATGCTTCCGTCTAAGCCAGGATCAGATCGACGAATTGATCAACTCGCTGACTGAACGCGAACTGGCCGATATCAAATTCGCGCAGAAGCAGGTGACGAACTTTGCGCAGGCACAACGCGACTCGATGCTGGATATCGAGGTTGAAACTCTGCCAGGAGTGATTTTGGGTCACAAGAACATCCCTGTGCAGTCGGTTGGCTGCTACGTGCCGGGCGGCAAGTTCCCGATGGTGGCATCGGCGCATATGTCGGTCGCAACAGCAAAGGTTGCGGGTGTTCCGCGCATCATAGCGTGTACCCCGCCGTTTCAGGGCAAACCCAATGCGGCCGTAATCGCAGCGATGCATCTGGGCGGTGCCCACGAGATCTACGTGATGGGTGGGATCCAGGCCATCGGCGCCATGGCGATCGGGACTGAGACCATTGATCCGGTTCACATGCTGGTTGGCCCCGGCAACGCCTTTGTGGCCGAAGCCAAGCGCCAGCTGTTTGGCCGCGTCGGTATCGATCTTTTCGCGGGTCCGACCGAGACGATGGTCATCGCCGATGAAACTGCTGCAGATGCCGAGCTTTGTGCGACCGATTTGCTGGGACAGGCCGAGCATGGCTATAACAGCCCCTGCATTCTCGTCACCAACTCGCACAAGCTGGCCCAAGAAACACTGAGCGAGATCGACCGTATCCTCGGAATCCTGCCCACCGCAGGTACCGCCAAAGTCAGCTGGGAAGAATATGGCGAGGTCATCGTCTGCGACAACTATGACGAGATGCTGCAAATGGCCGAAGACATTGCCTCCGAGCACGTTCAGGTCATGACCGACCGCGACGACTGGTTTCTGGAAAACATGACCTGTTATGGCGCGCTGTTCCTGGGGCCGCGCACCAACGTGGCCAACGGCGACAAGGTGATCGGAACCAATCATACACTGCCGACCAAGAAGGCCGGGCGCTATACTGGCGGGCTCTGGGTCGGCAAATTCATGAAAACCCACAGCTATCAGAAAGTTGTCACTGATGAGGCCGCGGCGATGATCGGCGAATACGGCTCGCGCCTGTGCATGCTGGAAGGCTTTGTCGGCCATGCCGAACAATGCAACATCCGCCTCCGGCGTTACGGGGGCATCAACGTGCCCTATGGTGAAGGCGCACCATATCGCGAGACGGCCGAGGCGTCCTCGTAAGCGGGACGAATCTTGCGCCCGGAATCGACCGTGGCGCTACAGAATTTTTTGGATAAGAAGTTAACACGATGCGAGATTTCGCAATGGATACTCACTCTACCCACAAGGCCCTGATCGCGCCCCTGCGCGAGGCTATGTATAAATTCGACGAAGCTGGGGCACGAGCTGCGCTAGAGGCAGTAATCGCGCCCGATGCTGCCATCCACATGATGTATCCATTCGGAGATCTGACCGGCCCGCAGGAACTCTATGACACCTGTTATACGCCGATACTAAAATCCATACCCGATCTTGAGCGTCGCGACTGGATCGTCATGGGTGGTCGGACAGAACAGGGCAGCGACTGGGTCGGCTGCGGCGGCCACTACTTCGGCACCTTTGTCGCCCCCTGGCTGGACATCCCGCCGACCGGGCATTTGGTCCATATGCGGTTCCACGAATTCTACCGTTTCGAAGAAGGCAAGGTTGTCGAGATCCAGACACTCTGGGATATTCCCGAAGTCATGATGCAGGCGAATGCCTGGCCAATGGCCCCGTCTTTGGGGCTGGAGTTCTGCATCCCCGGCCCGGCGTCTCTGGATGGCGTTGTATCCGGACCGTGGGATGAGGTGAAATCTCTGGCCTCGTGCAATCATATCGTCGACATGCTGAAACATCTTGAGAAACACCCCAGCCAGGGTGGGCCCGAAGTGATGGAGATGGAGCGGTTCTGGCATCCGCGCATGAACTGGTACGGCCCCGCCGGGATCGGGACAGCGCGCGGTATCGCGGGATTCCGCAACTGGCACCAGATTCCCTTCCTCAACGGAATGCCCGATCGTGGCCAGCACGCTGACGAGATTACCTTTCATTTTTTTGGTGATGGCGACTACGCCGCTGTGACCGGCTGGCCGAACATGATCCAGACCGTCACCCATGACGGCTGGATGGGGATTGCGTCTTCGGGCAAACGGATCACTTTGAAGTCACTTGATTTCTGGCGTCTGGAAGGTGGGCTGATCCGCGAGAATTGGGTGTTGGTCGATCTGCTGGACGCGTATCGGCAATTGGGCGTAGATGTTTTTGCCCGACTGCGTGAATTCAATAAGGCGCGTGTACCGGGCACCATCCCATTCCCGGTCGGCGAGGTCTGATATGCCACATTTTCCCAGCACCCCCAGTTTCGACCTGAGCGGCAAGCGAGCTTTGGTCGCCGGAGCCTCGTCGGGCATAGGCATGGCCTGCGCTGTGGCGCTGGCGGAACATGGTGCTGAGGTCACTTTGGCGGCGCGCCGTGCTGGTGCGCTGCAGGATATTGCAAAAGATATGTCGGCGCAGGGATGGTCTGCCGGGGCTCTGGAACTGGATGTTTCGGACGTGGCGGCAACCGCTGAAGCTGTAGCGCAAAATGGGCCGTTCGATATTCTGCTGAACTCAGCCGGGCTTGCCCGACATGGCAAGGCCGTGGAAACACAGCCTGAAGATTTCGATGCGGTGATAGGCGTCAATGTCAAAGGTGCATATTTTCTGACCCAGGCTGTTGCCAAAGGCCTGCTCGACGTCGGTCGTCCCGGCTCACTGATCAATATCTCTAGCCAGATGGGCCATGTTGGTGGTCGCGAACGCGCGGTTTATTGTGCGTCGAAATTCGCGGTTGAAGGCTTCACCAAGGCGATGGCGCTTGAGTTCGGACCGTCAAAGATCCGGGTTAACACGATTTGCCCCACCTTCATTCTGACGGATCTGACAAAGTCGACTTTCGACGATCCGGATAAGCGGACCTGGATTCTGGACAAGATAAAACTGGGTCGCCCGGGAGAGATTGAGGACATCATGGGGGCGGTGGTTTATCTGGCCTCGGACGCGTCGGCGCTGGTGACGGGCACGGCATTGATAGTTGACGGAGGTTGGACGGCAGACTGATGGCGACACAAAAAGTTACATCACTGGAAGTTGCCCGTCTCGCCGGGGTCAGCCAATCTGCGGTCAGCCGTGTGTTCACCCCCGGCGCGTCGGCGTCGAAAAAAACCGTTGAAAAGGTGCGCAAGGCGGCCAAGGAACTGGGCTATCGCCCGAACGTTCTGGCCCGCGCTGTGGTGTCCGGGAAAAGCCGGATCATCGGGCTTGTCGTGGCCTATCTGAACAACCAGTTCTATCCCGAGGCGCTGGAGAAGCTGACAAACACGTTACAGGAACGTGGATACCACGTGCTGATATTCATGGCTTCGCATGAGTCTGGAAACATCGACAATGTGGTCGAAGAAATACTCGACTTTCAGGTCGAAGGGATCATCGCCGCTTCGGTGGCTTTGTCCTCGGATTTGTCCGATCGCTGCCGAACGGCCGGTATACCGATGGTGTTGTTCAATCGGGCACAAGATGACACGGCAATGTCGTCAGTTACATCCGACAACGTTGCCGGTGGTCGAAAGGCGGCTGAGTTCCTGTTGGCAGCTGGGCACCAAAAGATTGGATATATCGCCGGGTGGGAAGGAGCTTCGACCCAGCGTGACCGCGAAACAGGGTTTGTTGCCGCCTTGCAGAAAGCCGGGGTTACGCTGCACGCCCGTGAGGTAGGAAATTTTTCGACGGAAGAAGCCCGGCAAGCCACGCTGAGGATGTTCGAAGCCGATCCGCCTGATGCTGTGTTTGTCGCCAACGATCACATGGCCATTTCCGTGATGGACACGCTGCGGTTCGAATTAGGGCTGAATGTTCCGGGCGACGTTTCGGTCATCGGGTACGACGATGTCACTGTCGCCTCATGGCCAGCCTACAACCTGACCACCATTCGACAGCCTGCCAATCGCATGGTCACCGAAACTGTCGATATTCTGCTTGGCAAGATTGCAGACCCCGATGCCGGCCCGCGTCGGGTCGAGATTGACGGACCGCTGATTGTTCGAGGCTCCGCCCGCATACCTGAAGGATGGAAGACATGAAGGGATTTAATCCTAAATTCAAAGACTTTCCCGATTACATAATAGGAATCACCAAAGAAATCTGGGAAGATCGCGGCATTGCGACGCTGCACGACTACTATGCCCCGGACATCGTCGTGCGTTCGCCTGGGTCGGTGGTTATCGGAAATCAGAATGTCATTGCTGCCACTATGGCGACCCTTGCAGAGTTCCCTGATCGTACACTGTTGGGCGAGGATGTGATCTGGTCGGGAACGCCGGAAGAGGGCATGCTGTCGTCGCATCGCCTTTTGTCCACCGCGAGCCATCTCGGTGACGGTGTTTATGGCAAGGCGACTGGCAAGAAACTGATCTACCGCATTCTTGCCGACTGCCACGCAATAAACAACCAGATCAACGATGAATGGCTCATCCGCGACCAGAGCGCGATCGTGCAGCAGATGGGCTGGGATCCCAAGGAATACGCCCGCGATCTGATCGCGCGCGAGGGTGGGCCAGACGCCTGCGTGCAGCCCCTCACGCCCGCGAACGATAGGCCCGGCCCCTATAAAGGCCGTGGCAATGACAGTGAATGGGGCCAGAAATACGCGGATATCCTGACCCGGATCATGAATGCCGATATGAGGGTGATCGAGGCTGAATACGATCGCGCTGTTCTGTCAGAATATCCCGGCGGCACGACCGGCCACAGTTGGGGGCCGGTTGATAGGCTCTGGATGGGTCTGCGCGCAGCGTTCCCACGTGCCGAATTCAAGATCCACCATCAGATCGGCCGTGACGACCCGATGATGCCGCCGCGCGCCGCGATCCGCTGGTCTTTGCACGGCAAGCATGACGGCTGGGGCGTGTTCGGCGTGCCCACAGGGGCCGAGGTCTTTGTGCTGGGCATCAGCCAGGCCGAGTTCGGTCCGTGGGGTCTGCGCAAAGAATACACCTTGTTTGACGAAACCTCGATCTGGAAACAGATTCTGCTGAAGACCGGTGATCTCTAGAATGTCGAACCGTATCTCAAATCTGGATGCCGGGCAGGCGTTGCGGCGGTACCACGCCCATCGCGCCAGCCTGCGCGCCCGGCGGCTGAACAATCGCCCGCCGGGTGGTTTGGATTGATTTCATCAAACCCAAATCAAAAGGAGAAAAGATATGAGTACCATCGAAAGCCGCATCGTCCGTTATGGCGAACTGAAGCCTTGTAAAACCGCGTTCATCGACGCCCACACGCCAGGTTCAGACCAGAAAGAGAACTTTACAATCATTGGCGGCGGCGTCAGCGAAAGCCCGGATCAGCACGTCCACATCACCGACAAGATCGGGTTCAACATCGGCGCAGCGGGGCAACCGCCGAAATGCCGCAACTCACTGCACAGTCACACTACCGCCGAGGTGTTCTTTGTTGCTAAAGGTCGATGGCGGTTCTTCTGGGGTCGTTATGGCACGGCGGGCGAGTTCATCGCTGAAGAAGGTGACATCTTCAACATCCCGACCGGCATCTTCCGCGGGTTCGAGAATGTCGGCCAGGACTATGGCATGATCATGTCGATGTTGGGGGGCGACGATGCCGGTGGCGGCGTGACCTGGGCGCCTCAGGTGATCGAGGGCGCGCAGGCCCATGGCCTGGTGCTGGGCAACAATGGCGTTCTCTATGACAGCAAGAAGGGCGAGGAACTGCCGCACAATGTGCAGCCCATGCCATTGCTGACCGAGGAAGAACTGAAAGCCTATCCCGAGGTTCCCGTTGAGGCGGTGATCGGCAAATATGTCGCCCGCTACTGGGACCTGATGGCGCTGGCGGCGGACAAGCCTGCGGTTGTGATCGGTGAAAACGGCCTGATCAAGGACAAGCCAGGGTTCGAGGTTGATTTCCTGACCCGTGGCTCGGCCGTGGCCGAACAGATCAAGGCGGACAAACCCGTGGTTCTGATGCCGGCCAGCGGCCATTGGCGCATCAGGATCAATGAGGTCGAGACCACCCTGTCCAACGGCGACACCGCACTGGTTCTGCCCGGCGAAAGCTACAGCGCCGAGCCGTCGATGACCGGAGAAGCGGGGCTGTATCGTATCACCGCAACCGACGATCCGGCAGGCGCGACCTGGACGGGTGCATAAAGCCAAAATTGCGTGTCCCGGTTTCATTCGGGGCGCGCTTAGCGCATCCAGCGCCGGGTTTCCAGCCCGGTGCTGGATCAAGATTTGGAAGGAGATGAGGACATGACCCGCGTATCAACCACCCATGTGGGAAGTCTGCCACGAAATCAGAAGGTTGTTGATTTCATCTTTGCTCGCGAGCGAGAGGAACCGTTCGATCAGGCTGCATTTGACGCCTGCATGACCGCTGCCGTCTCCGAGACCGTGCGGAAACAAGCCAAGGCTGGGGTAGATATCGTCTCGGACGGTGAGACCTCAAAGATTTCTTACGCCACTTACGTCAAGGACCGGTATACCGGTTTTGCAGGTGACAGCCCGCGCAATGCGCCTGCGGACCTCAAAATGTTTCCCGGATATCTGCAACGTCTGGCGGATGATGGCGGCACGCCCCAATATGCGCGGCCCATGTGCGTGGGCGAGGTGCGCTCAATAGGGCAAGTTGAGCTGCAGAAGGACATAGACAATCTCAAGGCGGCGATGACCGAACACGGGGTCGCGCGCGGTTTTATGAACGCCGCCAGCCCAGGGGTAATTTCCCTTTTTCTGCAGAATGACTTCTACCCAACGCGCGAGGCCTATCTGGCCGCGCTGGCCGACGCGATGAAAGAAGAATATGAGACCATCATTGGTGCGGGTCTGGATTTGCAGCTGGATTGCCCGGATCTGGCCCTGTCGCGGCATATGCTGTTCACCGATCTGTCCGACGACGAGTTCGTGAAAATCGCCAACATGCATGTTGAGGCATTGAACCACGCATTGCAAAATGTCCCAGCCCACAAGGTGCGCGTCCATATCTGCTGGGGCAATTACGAGGGGCCACATTGCTGCGACATCGGCATGGACAAGGTGTTTTCGACGCTGATGTCCACCAAATCTCGCTATGTGCTGTTCGAAACCTCGAACCCGCGCCACGCGCATGAATGGACGGTATTCCGTGACCGCAAGGGTGAAATTCCGGATGACAAGGTTCTTGTGCCCGGTGTGGTGGACACCACGACCAATTTTGTCGAACACCCGGAACTGATTGCTCAGCGTATCGAGCGGTTTACGAAAATCGTGGGACTTGAGCGTGTAATCGCCGGATCGGACTGCGGCTTTGGCACCTTTGCCGGCTTTGGTGCGGTAGATCCGGATATCGCCTATGCCAAGTTGGGCGCACTTGCCGAAGGGGCTGCCCTGGTCAAATGACGCCACTTGTCCTCCTGCCCGGAATGATGTGCGATGCGCGGTTGTTCGCTCCGCAGATTGACGCTTTATCAGGCAAATACCCGATCCTGTGCGCACCAATCGGAGGCCATGAAACGATGCAGGCGCTGGCCGCCAATGTGTTGGCCTATGCGCCCGAACGTTTTGCTCTGGCGGGGCTCTCGATGGGCGGCATCGTGGGAATGGAAATCCTGCGTCAGGCACCGGACCGTGTGGCTGGTCTGGCATTGATGGACACGAACCCACTTGCTGAATTGGACGAGGTCAAAGCCACGCGCAGCCCTCAGATTGAGGCCGTCGGACGTGGCAACCTGCGCAAGGTTATGGCCGAAGAGATGAAACCGAACTACCTGACGGACGGTCCGCGCCGCGCCGCCATTCTGGATTTGTGCATGGACATGGCCATGGATCTTGGCCCGGACGTTTTCGTCAATCAATCCAAAGCCCTGCGTGATCGCCCTGACCAGAGCAACACTCTGCGCAACTTCACCGACACAGCACTCATTCTCTGCGGGCGCGACGATGGCCTGTGCCCCGTCTCAAGGCATGAGTTGATGCACGAGCTGATGCCACAAAGCCGGTTGGAGATCATCGAAAACGCCGGCCACCTGCCGACATTGGAACAACCGCAACAAACAACGGCGGCCCTGATCCGCTGGCTGGAGATGATATGAACCAATCCTTGCTGGACCTGCTGAAAAAGGTCGACACTCCGACTGTTTGTAACGCAATCGAAGTGGCGCAGGGCAAGCGCGGATTCAATGAATTCACCCGGGGCACGATGTTATGTTCTGATCCCGATGCGGGCGCGATGGTGGGATATGCCCGTACCGCGAAGATTGCCGCCGTGAACCCGCCGTCAGAACCGCCTGAGGAGATCCGCCAACGTCGGATGAACTATTACAGGCATATGGCAACTGGGAGCGGCCCGGCTGTCACCGTGGTTGAAGATTTGGATTATCCAGATTGCCTCGGCGCCTTTTGGGGTGAGATCAATACGACGGTCCACAAAGGTTTTGGCATAAGTGGTGCGCTGACCAACGGCGTGATGCGGGACCTCGGCGACCTGCCGGATGGATTCCCGGTGGTTGCCGGGTCTGTCGGGCCAAGCCACGGGTTTGTGCACGTAAAAGAGATTGGCACACCGGTGACAGTCTTCGGCCTTGTAGTCAAGGATGGCGATCTCGTGCACGCGGACCGGCATGGCGCGCTGGTGATCCCGCCCGAAGTCGTGGGCAAGCTTGAACGGGCGATCATCAAGTTGCTTGAAACCGAAAAACTGATTCTGGATCCCGCCCGCGCAACCGGGTTCGATTTCGATGCCTTCGAAAAAGCATGGGCGGCGTTTGAAGCCTCTCGGACTTAAACTTGGGACCGTCTGGGTCTTCCGCAAGTTTCTTCGAGAACTGAAAGGATGGAACTAGAGAGGCGATTATCCTACCAGTTGGATAAACTGCTGAAACGGGCGGAGCCCAGGCGTGAATTGACCTTTGTGGATTATGTTGACCGGCATTGCCAAGTCATCAGAAGTGGATTGGAATAAGCGTGAGACCGCGCAATCAAGCCGATAGCCCGGTAGCATAACCTTGCCACAGCTTGAACGCGTCGGCTCTGACATGGCGGTAGGAGAGAGTGGAAAGGCGATAGCGGCGGGGACAAAAGATCGTATTGATTTGGTTATGGGCGACGAGAAATCGTTGCTCTTAGGTTAGTGATTTGAACCGACCCATCATCTTTTCCCGCTTTCGCGTCGGCCGGTGTGACCCATCGATCCGGTTGTTGAGCCCCTTGTGCGCCCGATGGTCGGCGCCCGGCGCGATGACCTTGAACGGCTTGGTATATAGCTACGCAGCTTGTCCGTGATAACGACACGTGGTTCGCCATAGGCAGCAACCAATCGACCGAAAAAACGCTTTGCGGCTTTGGCATTGCGGCGAGGCTGGATCAGAATGTCGAGTACATCTCCATTGCCATCGATTGCACGCCACAGCCAATGTTTCACGCCGTTGATCGGGACGACCACTTCATTTGTCGTGCGGCTGGGGCCGGTCTCGTCGGATACAATCGGCAAACTGAGACCCTAAACGGTTCACCCAAAGGCGAATGGCTTCGCGGCTGACGATCACGCCGCGCTCCCCCAACAAACCCTCCACATCTGCCTAGCTGAGCGCAAACCGATGATATGCCCACGCCGCATAAGCGATGATTTCGCGAGGAAAACGGAAGCCTTTCAGCCGCAGCAATGAAGTCGGTATGGTCATGTTACGCGCTATCCGAAAAGGACAGCGCGATCAACTTGGCAATGCCTGTTGCTCAATTCCTAGTTTGTGGGCCACGAGAATTGTTGACAAGGCCGTTATGAAAATGCTGTTTTCGTCAAAACCAAAAAGGTCATCATCCCCAGCGGTGGCAGGGTTCTTTGCTCTCCGACGGTCAGTGCGTCCTCTTGCAGTACTTTGTCGATTTCGAAATCAGAATGCCAACCAATTGTGTTTGCGAGCGGGGCAAAAAACCGTTCAAGGGACGCAATCAATCCCCGCTTTCGTTGGAAATGGTTGGTGATTACCACTCTGCCGCCTGGTTTGCAGACCCTCGCTATTTCTGCCATCACTTTTTCCGGTTCGGGAACGACGGACAGCACATGCATCGCCGCAACCGTATCGAAGTGGTTGTCCGGAAAATCAAGCGAGCGGGCATCCATTTGCCGCAGCTCCTCGACGTGACTCAGTGATTGGGCTTCCACTTTGTCGCGGGCCTTTTTCAGCATCTCCTCGCTGAAATCGATCCCTGTCACCTGCATCTCGGGCTTGTAGTGTTCCAGTGACAGACCAGTGCCCACGCCGACCTCCAGTACTTTGCCCGGGTGTCTATTGATATAGTCAACCGCGTGCTGCCGCCCGACACAGGTTATGGCTCCAAACGTCTTGTCATAGACAGGTGCCCATCGAGCATAGGAGTTTTGAACGGCTTTGATGTCCATATCAGGTCCTTAACGGTTAGAAGAGACTTCCTTGCCACGCCAGGCCCAGGCAACCGTTCCCACATATCCAATGCAAAGCGCGATCAGCGTGACCCAGGGATAGGTCAGCAGCGCCGCGCCAACAACAGCGACCCCGATGAGAAAGTATTTTGCATTCTCGCGCGAGATCCGCGTCGTCTTGAAAGACCAGGTTGGTATCCGGCTGATGAGCAGCAGACCGATGACCACCATGTAAAGACAAATCAATATGCCGGGCAGCAGCGGGGCATCTGCAAAAGCGAAGGAAACATACATTGGCAGCATCACCAACAGCGCCCCCGCAGGGGCCGGGACCCCTTTGAAATAGGCATCGTTCTGATCACAGGCTTCGGATTTGCTACCCACGTTGAAACGGGCAAGGCGCATCACGCAGCATACCGCATAAAACAGGACGGCAAGCCACGCTGCGTTTTGAATATCCTGCAAGGCCCAAAAATGAAGAACGAGCGGCGGGGCCACTCCGAAGTTCAGAAAATCTGCGAGTGAATCAAGTTCCGCTCCGATTTTGCTGTCACTGCTGAGCAGGCGCGCAATACGCCCGTCCAACCCATCCAGCACGCAAGCAGCAATAATGAGCTGCACCGCAAGCACGTAATTGCCCTGTACACCAAATCTGATCGCCGTCAGGCCCGCGCATATAGCTGTTATGGTCAGCGCGTTGGGCAACAAATGGATCAGCGCGAACCCGGTCTCTTCCTGCTTAGATGGTTTTGCCACAGATCCCACCACCTATTTTTGTTCAGGTGTGCGCAAACTAGCTAGGACGGTTTCGCCCGCAATCATCGTTTGCCCAACACGCACCTGTGGCTCGACACCGTCAGGAAGATAAACATCCAACCGAGATCCGAACCGGATCAATCCAAACCGTTCTCCGGTTTGCAGTTTGTCACCGGGTTTTACGAAGCAGACGATCCGTCTTGCAACTAGGCCCGCAATTTGAACAACAGCCAGATCCCGACCGTTTGCCATACGAATACGCAAGCTGTTGCGTTCGTTGTCGGCACTGGCCTTGTCCAGGGATGCGTTGAAAAACTTGCCGGGGCGATAGGCAACAGCGGCAATCTCACCTTCAACCGGCGTTCGGTTTACATGGCAGTTGAAGACGCTCATGAACACGCTGACACGGGTAAGCGGCGCGTCGGGCATCCCAAGTTCGCTCGGAGGTACCGCCGCTTCGATCAGCGAAACCACCCCGTCCGCCGGGCTGACGATCAAACCCTCTTCCGTCGGCGGCACCCGTTCCGGGTCGCGAAAGAAATAGTAACACCAGATCGTGAGACCGACGCCAATCCAACCCAGAATGTCAGAAAGCAAAAACAGGCCGACAGCTATTGCGGCAAAGATTGCGACAAACCGAATACCTTCAGGGTGCATCGGTTTGATGAACGTATCGCGCATGCGCATCGCAAGCTTTCCCCCGATCAATTTATTGCACTTTCATAGGAGGATTGGTGAGGAACGCAAGTGTGACGAGCGCAGTCAGTTCATCCTTTGACGATATCTGATGCACAAACCTGTTTCGGCCAGTGCCGTCGCTTCTGGCCGACGATGCGTCCCTTATTCCAGGTTGGTCGAAATATGCGGACGGCTGGTAAGTTTGGGGTCGTTTACTCTGATCCACCAATCCGCCATCCTGTTCCAAGTGGCAATCCAATTTTACTGAACGCAGTGAGCCTCCCCTACTGAACTGGTCCACCGTTATGCTTAGGAAACGGAGGACCACGAATGGCAAACAAGCGACCGAAGCCCGAAGAGATTGTCTCGAAGTTACGGCAGGTTGAAGTTCTGATGGGGCAAGGCATGTCCCGTCTCGATGCGATCAGACAGATTGGCGTTGTTGAACAAACCTATTACCGCTGGCGAAAGAAATGAGCCGTTGAACGCGCCATAGGTTCGAGCCCAACGGCGAATGCGGAATGGGTGTAGATCAGTTGAAAGAACTGAAGCGGCTTCAGAAAGTGAACGAGCGGCTGAGACGCGCAGTTTCAGATCTGACGCTGGACAAATTGATCCTGACGGAAGCCGCAAAGGGAAATGTATGGTCCGCCCACGACATGCAATCTCAGATTTCGATGCGCTGAACAGTTGCGTCAATGTATCCGGCCTCCGTGTGGAGCGTTCAGCTCCGGGCCTTGATGGGTATCCGCTGCCGCATATTGCTTGATACTAGCTCGGCCGAAACTGGCCAGTTTCCCTCTTCAGCATCTATGGGTGGCGGATCGTTGCAGCGCCATCTCCTCTCACATCGCACATCATTCTTGGGCCTCAGGCTTACGTTTAAGCCGGAAGCGGTCTGTATTCCGTTTCATTGGCCAGTACAGACCAGGCAATTCTCGCCAGCTTGTTTGCCAATGCTACAGTGGCAACATTCTTGTGGGTTCGTTGTTCGAGGTCATCGAGCCAAGTCCCAATCTGATGCGTCGAACGGTTCCCGTTCATTTTGAAGCTTCGAGCGCCATGGATGAACATTCGGCGCAGGTATGTGTTCCCGCGCTTTGTGATACCGCCCAATCTGGTCTTGCCGCCGGTCGACATCTGCCTGGGCACCAACCCGAGCCAAGCAGCAAAGTCCCGCCCTCTTCCAAAGGCTGATCCGTCTGCGACGGCTGCGACCGTGGCCGTAGCGACCAACGGCCCGACACCCGGTACTGTCATCAGGCGTTGGCACGCCGGATCTTTCTTGGCGAGAGCCTCTAGTTCTTGCGTGAGGTTCCGAACGGCTGCATCTGTTGACTGCCATTCTGCCCAAAGACCCGAGATTAGGGTTCGCATGGCTGGCGACACGGCTGTGTTCTCTTCTTCTAGAAGGTTCTGAACCACACCTCGCAATCCGCCACGCCCTTGGCGCATCGTAATCCCATGTTCGACCAAAAGGCCTCGGATTTGGTTGCTGACAGCAGTGCGACGGCCGACCAGGCGATCCCGCACGCGATGAACGGCCTGCAATTCTAACTGCTCTCGTGTCTTGATCGGAACGAACCGCATTGTTGGTCGTTGGACCGCCTCGCAAATTGCTTCGGCATCAAGGAAGTCATTCTTCTGAGTTCTGAGATATGGCTTCACATACTGCGCTGGCATCAAACGCGCATCATGGCCCATTTCTGTCAGGGTACGACCGATGTAGTGAGCACTGGCACAAGCTTCCATACCAACCAAACACGGTGGCAGGGATCGAAACAGTGCGAACAGCTGTGGCCTTGTATACTTTCGCCGTTTCACGACGCGCCCTTGGACGTCCATCGCCACAACGTGAAACACATTCTTGCCGAGATCGACTCCGACGACTGCAAACTCTGACATGATCCTTTCCTCCTCGTTTGATCTATGGAGAGGATGACTTATCCGGTCGCTCCCCGGAAAGGGCGGACCATCCCAATACTACTGAGCCCCTCTCGTCGTCGTACATGCATCGATCATGTCCGCTGCCAGCTCAAAGTATCTGAGCGACGCGCCTGCCGCGTGCTTGGACAAAACCAGTCTGCGAAACGGTGTGTCCCATTAGGTCGCGCAGACGAAGACCGACTGGTGGCCGACATTATCGAGCTGACCCGTCAATACGGGCGATATGGCTATCGCCGGATCGCTGCGCTGCAGAGAGAGGCTGGATGGTCTATCAGCGATGGGTGGATTGAACGGAGAGCCATTGATGCGCCATTGTTTCGAGCACAACGGCGAGCGGCGACGAGAGGGGCTGAAAGTGCCAGTGAAACAACCGAAGAAAGGGCGGCTCTGGCTGAACCCTCTCGGGACATTGCTGCGCAAGGTTCTGTCGCAAGTTCCTTGGCAGGCTGAGGAGATGGCGCAGGTGGATCTATTATCCCGCCAATTTAACAAACTGCTGAAACGGAGAGAGTCCGGGCGTGAACTGACCTTTGCGGATCATGTTAACCAGTTCGATACCAGCTAGGGCAGACGCAGCTGACGAGAAAGACTTGAAACCCAATATGGGCCTGATCCGACATTTGATGAAGCAATGGTCTTGTTCAATGATGTTGTTGAGTTACTTCCGTCTGACCGTCTCAATAGGTACCGAGCAACCAAAGCCTTTCAGCATCTTGTTTTTTGCTTTGACGCCAGCAGTGTTGGCCCGCTTTAGTCGATGACAATCTTCCGTGGCAATCCGTTTACCTCAAGCGCACGAGCGAAGAACTTTGTTGCAGCAGCTTTGTTCCGGCGTTTGGATAGCATGAAGTCCAGGGTCTTGCCGTATTTATCGATGGCCCGATAGAGATAAACCCACTCACCCTTCACTTTCACATAGGTTCTTTAATTGAGCAGCAGCTCTCGGTGATTTTATTCTGGTATCGACCACCTGCAAGGTTCTTTCCGAAGTCATCCAACTGGCGCTTCAT
>NZ_JBQFZP010000010.1:0-136289 GCF_056542305.1 Ruegeria sp. AD9 | reverse complement strand
CAGCAAGTCACTGAACCGGCTGACAACCGAAACCGCCAAACTGGGGAATTTTAACCTGCCCGTTCTGGGGAAATTTGAGATGCCATTGACAATCGTTTTTTGCCGCCCGAAAAAGGGATCACAAACGATCGATATCAGAAGCGATATCCGCGGCAATTTCCAACGCGTCGACATCCTTGCGCTCGGCCGACAATCGCAGCCCGAGAATGTCCGACTGATACCGTGCCGCCAGTCGATCCGGATCATGTCCCGCCCCGATTTCACCGGCATCCTGAGCCTTGCGAAACAGATCCGCGAAACAGCCTTTCATTTCCGCCATGTGATGCGCCGCCTGATCCGCAAGGTCATGATCCTTCGCCTTCAACTCGGCATATGTCTTTGCCAACATGCAGGCCTTTGCCGGGGTCTCGACCGCTTCGATCACCAATCGGGGCTGCGCTTTCAGCGCCTCCTTCGGACCCAGTCTCTCTGCCAGGGCCTTTAAGCGCGCCACACCTTCTTGCGTATAACTCTCCAGCGTCAGCGCATAGAGCGCATCTTTCGACCCGAACGCCGCATAAAAACTGCCGGGCTTCAGCTTCAGTTCCCGCTCCAGATCCTTCAGCGATGTACCAGCCCAGCCCTGACGCCAGAAGATATCCTTCGCCTTCGCGATCAACACGTCACGATCGTATGCGGGTTTGCGGGGCATCAGCATCACCAATTTTTGAACGTTCACTCAAGTATATACTTGAGCGATCACTCAAGAAACCCTAAATACGACCCATCGCGCCAGAAACAGGAGTTCCGACATGGCCAATTTCCCGTCTCACGACCTCGAAACCGCGCCTGAAGCGACCAAACCGCTGCTGCAGAAGTCTCAGACAGCTTTTGGTCGCTTGCCCGGCCTGCATAAGGTCATGGCCGAAAGCCCTCAGCATCTGGAAGGCTATCAGGTTCTGCATGGCCTGTTCCTGCAAACTGATTTCGACAATGATGAGAAAACCGTCGTCTGGCAGACCATCAATGTGGAAAACGAGTGCCACTACTGCGTGCCCGCCCACACCGGGATCGCCAAGATGATGAAGATCTCGGACGAGATATCGGACGCCCTGCGTAACGAAACTCCGTTGCCTTCAGCCAAACTCGAAGCACTGCGCACCTTCACCCTGCAAGTGATGGAAACCCGCGGCAACCCGACCGAAGACCAGCTTCAGGCGTTCTTTGACGCGGGCTATTCACACCGCGCGGTTCTGGATGTCGTGCTGGGTCTGGCCCAGAAAACCATGTCGAACTACGTCAACCACATGGCCAAAACCCCGGTGGACGAGGTTATGCGCGGCTTTCTGTGGGAACGCAAAGTCAGCGAACCGGCCTAAGCGGTCACGACCGAGCCCTGATCGCTGTCGGTAACGATCAGCGTCTGGGCCCGGTCGCCCATTTCCGCAAACAGTTCGGGCCCGGTACCCGTCATCCAGGCCTGAGCGCCCAGCGCGCAAATCTCGTCATAAAGCGCTGCGCGCCGCCCAGCATCCAGATGCGCGGCCACCTCATCCAGCAGGACGATCGGAGGTGCGCCCAGCATCGCCGCCAGCGCTCGCGCATTGGACAGGATCAGCGACACCAAGAGCGCTTTCTGCTCACCAGTGGAACACTCCCGTGCCGGCACGCCCTTGGCCGCGAACACACCGTACAGGTCGGACCGATGCGGCCCCACCAGGGTTCGGCCCGCTGCCAGATCCCTGAACCGGCTCTCGCTCAACGCGTCTCGCAAATCTTCCGCCGTCTCGGGCATTGCGCCTTCGGTTTGCACCAACTCCAGTTCGGCAGAAGGAAAGACTGTTTCCGCCAGGTCCTGCGCCGCCCGCAGAAGATCCAGCGACCTCAACCGCGCGGTATGGATGCGGTGCCCCGTCTCGGCCAATTGCCCTTCAAGCGCGGCGTACCAATGCGCGTCCCTGATCTGCTCTTTCAGCAGACGGTTACGTTCGCGCATCGCTTTTTCATAAATCAGCGATGTTTCAGCGTGGGCCGGGTCAAAACTCAGCGCGATACGGTCCAGAAACCGACGGCGTCCCTCAGCCCCTTCAATCCACAGTCGGTCCATGGACGGGGTCAGCCAGACAACCCGTGCAAGTTTCCCCAGATCGATCTGGGTCGCCGACTTGCCATCAATTCGCACCTGTCGCGCTGCGCCGCTCTCGGACCAGGTTTCGATTTCAAACCGCTGCCCCTGAGCGTCCAGCAACCCGGACAGTTTCCAACCCAACGCCTCGGGCCGACGGGTCATCTCAGCCGCGCTCGCCCGCCGCATCCCGCGACCGGGCGAAAACAGCGACACCGCTTCAAGAATATTGGTCTTCCCGGCCCCGTTCGGCCCGTGAATGGCAACCGGCCGGCCGTCCAGAGACAACCGCGCCAGCTTATGAGATCGAAAATGCGAGACCGTAAGCTCGGTCAGGGCCAATCCCATGACCCCTCCCTTCATCTTTTCAAAAATACTCCCGCCGGAGGCATCGCATCCGCGCGATCAGACGCGCATCGGCATGACGACGTATACAGCGCTCAGATCGTTGCCTTCACGCATCAATGTCGGGTCACCAGCCGAGTTGAACAGGAAAACTGCATTCTCACGATCCACCTGAGACGCAATCTCCAACAGGTATTTGGCGTTGAACCCGATCTCCAACCGCTCATCCCCGTAAGCGACAGCCAATTCCTCCTCGGCCGCGCCGCTGTCAGGAGCATTCACCGACAAGATCAGCTTGTCGCCTTCCAATTGCAACTTCACTGCCCGCGACCGTTCCGACGAAACAGTCGCCACGCGATCTACGGCCTGCGCGAATTCAGCAGCATCCACTTCAAGCTTGCGGGTATTTCCTTGTGGGATAACACGTGTGTAGTCGGGGAAGGTGCCGTCAATAACCTTCGACGTCAGCGTGATATCCGGCGTGGCAAAGCGTACCTTGGTTTCACTGACCGAAACGGCGATATCCATCTCGTCGTCATCCAACAGCTTGCGCAACTCGCCCACTGTTTTGCGAGGCACGATCACGCCGGGCATATCCGCCGCGCCAGCTGGCAAATCTGCGTCAATTCTCGCAAGCCGGTGGCCATCGGTGGCCACACAACGCAACACTTTTCCACCCTCGGACCCATCTGCCACATGCATGTACACACCGTTCAGATAGTACCGGGTCTCTTCGGTCGAGATGGCGAATTTTGACTTGTCGAACAACCGGCGCAGCAATGCTGCCGACGCGCTGAAATTCGATTGATATTCCGAGGACGCCATCACCGGAAAATCTTCTTTTGGCAGTGTCGCCAGCGAAAAATTCGACCGACCCGCTTCAACTGTCAGCCGTCCTGCGGCGCTGTCAGCAGTCAATGTCACCAGCGCACCGTCCGGCAGTTTGCGCACAATCTCATGCAGGGTTGTTGCCGCGACGGTCGTCGCGCCCGCCTTTTCGACCTGTGCGGGTGCCTTATCGACCACTTCGATATCCAGATCGGTGGCACGGAACTGGACCTGATCGCCTTCGGCCTCGATCAGGACATTGGCAAGTATAGGAATTGTATTGCGACGTTCTACAACGGACTGAGCCTGCGAAACGGCTTTAAGAAGGGTGCCGCGTTCAATGCTGATCTTCATACCCTCAATTCCTCTGACTTGCGTACCGACATGGGCGGGACTGGCACGTTAGCGGTTCCACCCCGAGGCACAAGGATTTTTTACGGATTTCTGGGTTGGAATGCACCAACCGTCAAGTGCGGCGTGCCCCACACGCCTCAGTTCTGGTGCAACCGTGGATTCTTACGCACAAAAAACACTCCGGCACAGAAGTCCGGAGCGTTTCTTAGCACTACTGGCCCGGTTCAGGCTTCGAGAGAACGGCGCAGCATTTCCACGTCTTCAGCGATCTGACCATCGGTCAGTTTCAGCTCTTCAATGCGCTTGACGCCATGCATGACTGTGGTGTGGTCGCGCCCGCCGAACCGACGACCGATCTCTGGCAGCGACCGGCTGGTCAGCTGCTTGCACAGATACATCGCCACCTGACGGGGGCGCGCGTAGGATCGCAGGCGCTTGGGACCGATGATATCGGACATGCGGATGTTGTAGTATTCGGATACTTTCCGCTGAATCTCTTCAACCGTGATCTTACGCTCGGATGCGCGCAGGACATCTGCCAGACAATCCTGCGTCAGCTCCATGTCGATCTCGCGTCCAACCAACGAGGCAAAGGCAAACAGACGTGTCAGAGCACCTTCCAGCACGCGGACATTGGTCGAGATACGATGAGCCAAAAATTCAAGGACGCCATCTGCAATCGTCAGGTCGGGATAGGAACTGCTATATTGCTGGACCTTGTTCTGAAGAATGCCCAGACGCAATTCATAGTCGGTCGGATGCAGGTCAACGACCAGACCACATTGAAGGCGGGACTTTACACGATCTTCCAGATCCTTGATTTCGCCCGGGGCGCGGTCGGCCGAGATGATGATCTGCTTGTTCTGATCCACCAGCGCATTGAACGTATGGAAAAACTCTTCCTGAGTAGAATCCTTTCCGGCAATGAACTGCACGTCATCGACCATCAGCACATCCACCGAACGGAACAAATGTTTGAAATCCATCATCCGGCGTTCCCGCAGGGCCTGCACGAAGCGATACATGAACTGTTCGGCTGACAGGTATAGGACATTCAGTTCCGGATGCTTGGTTTTCAGCTCCCAGGCAATTGCGTGCATCAGGTGGGTCTTACCCAGACCCACTCCACCATACAGAACAAGCGGGTTGAATGTTACCGGGCCGCCTTCGGACACACGGCGCGCGGCAGCATGGGCCAGCTCGTTGGGTTTACCCACCACAAAACTGTCAAAGGTGAAACGTGAATCGAGCGGCGCGGCCTGCAACGACTCCAAAGCGTTCTGCGCACTATCCGTCGCCGCTAAGGGTACCGGCTCTGGCTGAGTTTCGGTGACCACCTTGGCTGCGGGCTTGGGACGCGCGGGCGAGTTGGCAGCAACACGGAAGTCCAGACGCTGAACGGTTTCCCCAGCCGTATTCAGCTCGTACAAGATGAGGTCCGCAAAATTCTGGCTGACGTAGTTCCCCATAAAGTTCGTTGGCACGGAAAAAACCGCCACACCATCCTGCAGCTCTTTAAATTCCAGAGGCTCGATCCATGTGGTGTAATTATTCCGACCGACAGCCTTCAGCAATTTGTTACGCAGTAGTCCCCATTTCTCTTGTGTCATTCAGCGCCTCACGCATCCCATTCTTATTGGCCTGTCGGCCTTATCATACGAAGCCGGTTGCCCGGTCTTGTATTCACACGCCCAAAGGGAACCTGTCGCCAAACCCAACGGCTTGGCGGGATTGCCCCTGAAAGTTCGGTGCACCCGGATTTTCGACGCTCAACAATAAATGAGCGTCCCGAAACTCGGGCTGCACGTCACAATCTCAATTTTCAGACAGGGCCGAGAATCCCGGATAATCCGGACTTCGCGGCAGATCGGCAGCCCAGCTTGCGCCAGTCGTCGACGAATGTTTCCTGATCGATCTGATGCCCGTCAGTCCGATCGAGTAAACAGCCTGTCCCCCCAAGCGAGTGAATCGCTGACATCAGTGGTAGCAACTTGAAATGGGGCGCGGCAACGAAACTCTGATATTGACTCGGGTCTTTGGTCGAAAGAATCTCTCGGTTTCGTGAAGGCGCGGTATTCCGGCAACACGAAAAAAGGCGCCGCAATGCGCAGCGCCTTTGACATTAGTTCAGCCTTGCTGACTTGACCTAAGGTAACCCGCAGGCTTCAACCCAGAGCTTTGACCCGGGCCGACAGGCGCGACATTTTACGCGCAGCAGTGTTCTTGTGGAACACGCCTTTGGTGACGCCGCGCATCAGCTCGGGCTGGGCGGCGCGCAATGCTGCGGTTGCCGCATCTTTGTCACCGGATGCAATCGCTTCTTCGACTTTACGCAGATAGGTGCGGATGCGCGAACGACGCGCTTTGTTAACAGCGAAACGCTTTTCGTTCTGACGGGCGCGTTTCTTTGCCTGGGGCGAATTTGCCATGTGTCTCTGACCTTCGTTCGGTACGGTTATCAAGGGTTGCGCGCCACGGATATATCCGCACCGGATCAGAAATCACGAGTGTGAGTCGGGCCAAGCGGGCCGCACGCGCATGTATTGCGGCGCTCAATACCGAACATTTCAAGGATTGCCAAGCCGATTCTTGGATCTCACAGACCCGGCAAAGAAAAGGCAGGCAACACCCGCCTTTCATTAATCTCTTGCGTTTTACTTGTCGCGAAACTGCGCAGCCCGCTTTTCAAGAAACGCCGCCATGCCCTCTTTCTGGTCTTCGGTGGCAAACATGGAATGGAAGACCCGACGCTCAAACAGCATACCTTCACTCAGCGGAAGCTCGTAACTACGATTGACCGCTTCTTTTGCCGCAGCTGCCGTCAGTGCCGATTTCTCGGCTATTTTTTGCGCCGCACCGACGGCTTCTTCGATCAGCTTCTTGGCCGGTACGACCCGGCTGACCAAACCAGCGCGTTCGGCTTCGTCCGCGTCCATGAACCGCCCAGTCAGGTTCATGTCCATCGCCTTGGACTTGCCGACAAAGCGCGTCAAACGCTGGGTGCCGCCCAACCCGGCTATGACGCCAAGGTTGATTTCAGGCTGGCCGAATTTTGCAGTGTCCGCCGCAATGATGAAATCGCAAAGCATTGCCAACTCGCATCCCCCACCCAGAGCATAGCCCGCGACCGCGGCGATGATCGGTTTGCGAATCGCCGAAACCCGATCGTTTGCATCAGCAAAAAGGTTGGTTGTGTAGACATCGACAAAGCTCATCTCGGACATTTCCCTGATGTCCGCGCCTGCGGCAAAGGCCTTGTCCGATCCGGTGATGACGATGCAACGCACCTTGTCGTTGCTGTCCGCCTCTTCCAGCGCGGTACACAACTCACCCAGTAACTGGGAGTTCAGCGCATTCAACGCATCTGGTCTGTCGAGTTTGATTAGGGCGACGTGGTCTTCGATTTCGACGATGATCGTCTCAAAAGCCATGAGAAAAAAGCTTCCGGTTGTTCCGTTCAGTTACGAGTCCTTACCACGCGAATTCTCTGGATCAAGCTATCTTTGGCATTGCGCACAGTAGAAGGATGAGCGACCGGACTGGGTGATTCTCTGGATCAGACCATTGCAACCCTCGGTCCGGCAGGGCTTTCCTTCACGACCGTAGACATCAAAGCTGTGCTGAAAATATCCAAGTTCTCCATCAGCTTGCCGGAAATCCCGCAGGGATGATCCGCCTGCTTCGATCGCGTCCTGCAACACCTTCCGAATGATGGGAACCAGCGACGCGACACGCGCCGCAGAAATTTGCCCTGCTTTGCGACGTGGCGACACCTTGCCGCGATAAAGCGCTTCGCAAACATAGATATTCCCCAATCCGGCAACGATTCCCTGATCCAGCAGGGCTGATTTGACTGGGGTATTCCTGCCTTTGAGCGCCTCAATCAGGTGTTGCTCGTGGAAATCATTGCCCAAGGGCTCTGGTCCCAGAACCGCCAGAAGCTTGTGATCCTCGGCTGTGGCTGTGGGCAGCAGGTCCATCGCTCCAAACCGGCGAGGATCGTTAAAGGTGATACGCGCCCCGTTGGCCATGTGAAAAACAACATGGTCATGTTTCTCAGCGGCAGGATGTTCGCGCAGGAAATGACCTAGAGGATCCCCTGACACCGTCATTCGCCCGGACATCCCCAGATGGATCAACAATGTCTCGCCACTGCTGAGATCGGCCAGGATATATTTTGATCGCCGCCTTAACCGATCCACCCGCTGCCCGGTCAGCCGTTCTGCCATGCGTTCGGGAAATGGCCAGCGCAGATCCGGGCGGTTCACATCGGCGCGTTCGATCTCGACCCCCTCCATCGCAAGGCTCAGGCCGCGTCTTACGGTCTCGACCTCGGGCAATTCTGGCATTACAGGGCTCCTATTCCAAAGGGCCGCATTGTGCCCCGCTTCCAGAGCCCTATAACAGAAGCGAAATTCGACAAACGGCAAGGCTTATGTCCGACAACAGCGACAACACCACTCATTTCGGATTCGAAACCGTACGCGAGGCTGACAAGGCCGGGCGCGTGCAGGGCGTGTTCAACTCGGTCGCCTCGAAATATGACGTGATGAACGATGTCATGTCGATGGGTATCCACCGGGTCTGGAAAGACGCGATGATGGACTGGCTAGCTCCGCGTCCCGGTCAGCGTTTGCTGGATGTTGCGGGCGGAACCGGTGACATTTCCTTTCGCTTTCTGAAACGTGCAGGCTATGGCCATGCCACGGTTCTTGATCTGACAGAACCCATGCTGGTCGAAGGCCGGCAACGCGCCGAAGCCGACCAGATGGCCGACAGCCTGAACTGGGTGGTGGGCGATGCCATGGCCCTGCCGTTCGAGGACAACACCTTTGACGTCTACACGATCTCGTTCGGCATCCGGAACGTGACCCGCCCGCAAGAGGCCCTGAACGAAGCCTTTCGCGTGCTGAAACCCGGTGGCCGCCTGATGGTGCTGGAGTTCAGTCAGCTTCCCAATGACGGGTTGCAAAAGCTCTATGACCTCTACAGTTTCAATGTCATTCCACGCATGGGAAAGCTGATCGCGAATGATTACGACAGCTATCAGTATCTGGTGGAGTCGATCCGTAAGTTTCCCGATCAGAAAACCTTCCTGAACATGGTCCGAACTGCTGGCTTCGAAAACGCCAAATACCGCAATCTCAGCATGGGTATCGCCGCGCTGCATTCCGGCTGGAAAATCTGACACATGCGTGGCCCACATAATATCATCCGCCTGATCCGAACGGGTGCCACGCTTGAGCGCACCGGTGCCATGAATGTCGTGCTGGATGCATTCGAAGCCCCGCGCCCGCTTCGCGTCATCGCCCATGCTTTGGGCAAACCGTTTCAGTGGCTGGGCTACAAAGGCGACCCGCAGATGCCACCCGCAACCCGTGCCCTGACCGCTTTGGGTCCGGCATATATCAAATTCGGGCAGGTGCTTTCCACCCGCCCTGATGTCGTCGGCAACGAACTGGCAGAACAATTACGTGTCCTACAGGACAAACTCCCGCCTTTTTCCCGGACAAAAGCCATGGCCGAGGTTGAAAAGGAACTTGGACAGCCAGTGGCGGACGTGTTCTCTGAGTTCAGTGAACCTATTGCAGCCGCGTCCATCGCTCAGGTCCACAAAGCCAAACTGGTTAGCACAGGCGAAGATGTCGCCGTCAAAGTTCTGCGCCCGGGGATCGAGCGCGCATTTCGTAAGGATGTGGATGCATTTTATTTCGCCGCTCGCATCGTGCAGCTTTTCGCCCCCGGTGCCCGCCGTCTGAGGCCCATGGAGGTCATTGAACATTTCGACGGCGTTGTTCGGGGCGAACTGGATCTGCGTCTGGAAAGCGCTGCCGCCTCGGAATACGCGGCCAACACAAAAGACGACACAGGGTTCTGGCTGCCGCCCGTCTTGTGGTCACTGTCGGCACGGCGCGTGATGACACTCAGCTGGGCCGACGGTGTTGCATTGGGTGAAAATGACGCACTGGACGCCGCAGGCCACGATCGCCGCGACCTGG
This sequence comes from Ruegeria sp. AD9, assembly GCF_056542305.1. NCBI lineage: Bacteria > Pseudomonadati > Pseudomonadota > Alphaproteobacteria > Rhodobacterales > Roseobacteraceae > Ruegeria > Ruegeria sp. AD9. The sequence goes on along the minus strand of NZ_JBQFZP010000010.1, from coordinate 126,659 downwards.
CTGAACGTGTGCTGCGTCTGTTCCTTCTTCACGCCTTGCGCGACGGCTATTTCCACGCCGATATGCATCAGGGCAACCTAAAAGTCGCCGCCAACGGTGACATCATCGCTTATGATTACGGTATCATGGGCCATATCGACGAATACACGCGCCGGGTCTATGCCGAGATCCTGTTCGGTTTCATCCGCCGCGACTACAAGCGCGTGGCCGAAGTGCATTTCGAAGCCGGTTACGTTCCTGCACATCAGGACGTCGATGAATTCGCCCGCGCCCTGCGTGCGGTTGGCGAACCGATCTTCGGTATGGATGCCTCGCATATTTCGATGGGCCGTTTGCTAAGCTATCTGTTCGAAGTGACAGAGCGTTTTGGCATGGAGACCCGTACCGAGCTGATCCTCCTACAGCGCACGATGGTCGTGGTTGAAGGTGTTGCCCGGTCACTGGATGACCACATCAATATCTGGGAAGTTGCCCGCCCCGTGGTCGAAGATTACATTAAACAATCCATCGGCCCGCGCGCCGCGCTTCGTGACTTTGCCAAAACCGCTTTGGTTCTGGCACGCTTTGGTCCGCGCCTGCCGACATTGGTCGAAAACGCGTTGATTGCACAGACACACAAAGAAGAACCGGAAAACTCGGGTCTTTTGCCAAAAATCCTGCCCGCCGCTCTCGGTGCAGTTGCCGGCGCAGCCATAGTTCTGTTGATCACGACACTCGGCTGATTTTGATCCGCAGCTTCATCTGGCTGAAAATATCCTCGGGGGGAATCGCGCCTTGCGCGATGGGGGGCAGACAGCCCCCCTTGCCCAAACCCGGATCAGAGCCGTTCGATGGCAATGGCGATCCCCTGACCGCCACCAATACACATGGTGATCAACCCTTTTGATCCGCCTGTACGCTCCAACTCGTAAAGTGTCTTCATGGTAATGATGGCGCCCGTCGCGCCTACAGGGTGCCCCAGTGCTATCGCGCCTCCATTCGGGTTCACTTTCGCTGCATCCAACCCAAGCTCCTGATTGACGGCCAGCGCCTGCGCGGCAAATGCTTCGTTGCTTTCGATCACATCGAAATCTTCCACCGAAAGACCCGTCTTCCTGAGCAGGTTTTGCACGGCCGGTACCGGGCCAATACCCATGACTTCGGGGCGCACGCCAGCATGTGCATAGCCGATTACACGCGCTTTTGGCTTCAACCCGGCCTTTTCCGCCGCATCCGCCGTTGCCAGAACCATCGCCGCCGCGCCATCGTTGATGCCCGAGGCATTGCCTGCCGTTACACGCCCATCTTTCTTGAACACAGGTCGCAACCCGGCCAGCGCTTCGGCGGTCGTCGCTTTGGGATGCTCATCAACTTTGATATCCACCATGTCCCGCTTGACCTTCACTTGAACGGGCACGATCTGGCTTTCGAAATATCCGGCTTCAATTGCGGCGGCAGCGCGGGTCTGGCTGGCAAGGGCGAATTCGTCCATCTGTTCACGGCTGATCTGGTGTTCATCGGCAACGTTCTCGGCCGTCACACCCATGTGCCCTGTGCCAAAGGGGCAGTTCAACGCACCCAGCATCATGTCCAGTGATGTGACATCACCCATTTTCGCGCCCCAGCGTGCCTGTGGAACAATGTAAGGGCTTCGCGACATGCTTTCTGCCCCACCTGCCACGGCAAAATCGGCATCGCCAAGCATCAAGGACTGCATTGCCGACACGATCGCCTGTGCGCCTGAACCACACAGTCGGTTTACATTCATCGCAGGGGTGCCGTTCGGAATCCCGGCCTGCATCGCGGCAACGCGCGACAGGTACATGTCCCGAGGCTCGGTGTTGATGACATGACCAAACACAACATGCCCGATTTGAGCACCTTCTACCCCTGACCGCTCCAAGGCCGCTTCGGTGACCACCGTCGCCAGATCAATGGGCGCGGTTGACGCAAGTGCGCCACCAAAAGTTCCAATCGCGGTGCGCGCACCATCCAACAATACGATGTCTGTCATGTCTTTCTCCTCTTGGAATCGTCGTCAGTATGCACATGCAGCATGATCCTGTCCTATAGGACGTGCCGTCACGGATGGAATTGACAAGCGGGGTCCCAACACGCATGGATTCCGTCATGACGGAGAACACAGACGATATCCTGAACCTTTTGCCCGCCCGCCTGAAAGACGCACGCCGGGCCAAAGGACTGTCGCTGGAAGCAGTCGCAAACCTGAGTGGCGTGTCCAGATCCATGGTTAGCCAGATCGAACGCGGGGAAAGTAGCCCGACGATCTCGACCCTCTGGAACCTGACCCGTGCGCTACAGGTGGATTTTGCCGGTCTTCTGGAAGGTTCAAAAGCCAGTGATCAGATCGAGGTGCTGCGCGCGTCCGAAGTGCCCAGCATCGACAATATGGGGCAGAACTGCCGCATTCGCATCCTGTCCCCGCCGGAAGAGGCCGGAGGTCATGAGGTTTACGATATCGAGTTCGACAAAGGCGGGGCCTTGAACAGCCAGCCCCATGCGCGCGGCGCGCGTGAGCAGCTGACCGTGCTGGAAGGCGCCGTCAAGGTTACATCGGGCAGTGCCGTGTCGGAACTGAGCCAAGGGGATACCGCCCGCTATGCCGCGGATATCGTGCATTCCATCTCGGCCAAAGAACCAGCGCGGGTGTTTCTGATCGTAAAGAACGCCTAACATCAGCAGATTTCCGCCTTCACGGAAAATTTTCCTGTATATTGAAATTCCCCTATTTGGGAAATCCATCCGCTATGTTAGACGTGCGACTCAGTTGAACGGAGGTCGCCATGGCAGATGCATTCCTGTCCCACATCACGGACACACTCGCGCAGATCGAATCCGAGGGGCTGTATAAGCGCGAACGAATGATCACCTCGCCTCAGGGCGGTGAGATTACGGTTGGCGGCAAACGGGTGATTAACCTGTGCGCCAACAACTATCTGGGTCTTGCGGATCACCCCGCGCTGATCGAGGCCGCAACAAATGCGATGGGTCCGAAAGGATTCGGTATGGCCTCGGTCCGGTTCATCTGCGGGACGCAGGATATTCACCGTGAACTGGAACAGCGGTTGGCGAAGTTCCTGAACAAGGACGATGCGATCCTGTTTGCGGCCTGCTTTGATGCCAATGGCGGGCTGTTCGAACCGTTGCTGGGGCCTGAAGATGCCATCATTTCGGACAGTCTGAACCACGCCTCGATCATTGACGGGGTGCGGCTGTGCAAGGCCAAGCGCTATCGCTATCTGAACAATGACATGAACGACCTGGAAGCGTGGCTGAAGCAAGCGCGCGAGGATGGCGCGCGTCACATCATGATCGCAACCGATGGCGTGTTCTCGATGGATGGCTATCTGGCCAACCTGCCGAAAATTCGCGAACTGGCTGACAAATACGACGCCATCGTGATGGTCGATGATTGCCATGCAACGGGCTTCATGGGGCCGCGCGGTGCAGGAACACCGGATCACTTTGGTGTTGATGTCGACATTCTGACTGGAACTTTGGGCAAGGCACTTGGGGGGGCAATCGGCGGCTACATCGCCGGGCCGCAGCCAGTGATCGACCTGCTGCGGCAGCGGGCACGGCCTTATCTGTTCTCGAACTCGCTGCCGCCATCCATCGTCGCCGCAGGGATTGAGGCGATCCGCCTGGTCGAAGAAGGCGACATTCTACGCGCGCAGTTGTTCGGAAACGCAAAGTACTGGCGTGCCGGTTTGGAAAAGCTTGGCTTTGACGTTTTGCCCGGCGAACATCCGATCATCCCTGTCATGCTGGGCGACGCCACGCTGGCACAAGAGATGGCCACCAAGCTGTTTGATGAGGGCGTGTATGTCTCGGGCTTCTTCTTTCCTGTTGTTCCCCGCGGGCAGGCGCGGATCAGAACGCAGATGAACGCCGCCCTGACGCGGGACGAACTGGACCGCGCTCTGGCGGCCTTTGGCAAAGTCGGCAAGGAACTGGGGGTGATCTGATGCGACCCAACACGATGAAAGCGCTGGAAAAGTCGAAACCCGAAGAGGGGTTGTGGATGGTACAGGCCCCGGTCCCGGAAATCGGGCCTGATGAGGTGCTGATCAAGATCAACAAGACCGGAATTTGCGGTACCGACATTCACATCTGGAACTGGGATGAGTGGGCCTCTCACACCGTTCCGGTTCCGATGATCACTGGTCATGAGTTCGCTGGGGAAATCGTTGAGATTGGGCGCAACGTAACCGGCCTGAACGTTGGGCAGCGCTGTTCCGGCGAAGGGCATCTGATCGGCACTGAAAGCCGTCAAAGCCGCGCAGGCAAGTTTCACCTCGACCCCGGCACGCGCGGGATCGGGGTGAATGAACAGGGCGCGTTTGCGCAATACCTGAAACTGCCTGCCTTCAATGTTGTTCCCCTACCGGATGATATCCCGGATGAGATCGGGGCAATCCTTGATCCGCTGGGCAATGCGGTACACACCGCGTTAAGCTTCGATCTTCTGGGCGAAGATGTCCTGATCACCGGCGCAGGACCCATTGGCATCATGGCCGCCGCCGTTGCCCGCCATGCAGGTGCCCGTAACGTGGTGATTACCGACATAAACGCTGAACGATTGAAACTCTCGGAACATGTCGTGCCGTCGGTGCGGACCGTTGATGTTTCCAAACAAGATTTGCACGATGTCATCGCACAGCTAGGAATGAAAGAAGGCTTTGATGTGGGGCTTGAAATGTCCGGCTCACAAGCCGCGCTTGACCAGATGGTCGAAGCGCTTGTGATGGGTGGGAAAATCGCCTTGCTGGGGATACCGCCGGGGAAATCTCCAGTCGACTGGTCGCGTATCGTTTTCAAGGCGATCACAATCAAGGGTGTCTATGGTCGCGAAATGTTCGAGACCTGGTACAAGATGATCGCCATGCTGCAAAACGGTTTGGATGTGTCCCGCGTGATCACGCATCGCTTTGCGGTTGATGATTTCGCGGATGGTTTTGCCGCGATGAAATCCGGCCTCTCAGGCAAGGTTGTCCTTGACTGGACCTAACCCGCTGGAAAGTTACGAACTCAACGCCTAGACAGGTGCAAGGATCGCACAACGGAGGCATGAGATGGGCGAGAACAAAGACGATCGTCTGTTGCAAAGAGGTGTCGAAGACACTCTGATCACTGATTTCGCCGAGACACATCGCAAAAGCTATGGAGGTTTTCTGCAACTCAAAACGCTGCTGAATCTGCAAAAGACCTTTCAGGACCCTGCGCAGCCGGACGAGATGCTGTTCATTATTATCCATCAGGTCAGCGAACTGTGGCTGAAACTGATGCACCACCAACTGGTCGAGGTGCGCCGTTTTCTGCAACAGGATGAATTTGGCCCAGCCATGAAAAACCTCGACCGAATCAAGGCCATTCAACGGCAGTTGATTGCGGCTTGGGAAACCCTGCTGACCATGACGCCTGCCGACTATATGACGTTTCGGCAGGCTCTTGGCAGCTCGTCAGGGTTTCAGAGCTACGGGTATCGGCAGATCGAATTCATTCTCGGCAACAAGGATGCCTCAACACTGAAGGTCCATACGCATGACCCAGAGGTGATGGAGATGCTGAATGCCGCACTGACCAAACCGTCGCTTTATGACGAGGTGTTGCACATGTTGGCCCGCCAAGGGTTCGATGTGCCCAAAGATCTGATCGAACGCGATTACGCCCAACCCTATTCCGGCGATTCGCGCGTGGTGCAAATTTGGGTGGAGGTGTTTCGAAACACTGAAAAATACTGGGATCTTTATGCTTTGGCCGAAAAGCTGATGGATGTGGAAAGTTTGTTTCAACGCTGGCGCTTTGACCATGCCACCGCGGTTGAGCGCGTGATCGGGATGCAACCTGGCACTGGTGGCTCAAGCGGCGTGGCCTTTTTGCGAAAGGCGCTAGAGCTGCGGTTTTTCCACGACCTTTACGACGTGCGTACGGAATTGATGTATAGCGGGCAGAACTAAGACATGTTGTATCGAGGATTTTCGCAATCCGATCTGGAGCGGGAGTATTCCCCCAGCACAATGATCGGCGGCGACCTGAGCCCCTATCTTGCCAGTTATCAGGCGCTGAGTGCTCAGGCGCGGGCCGACTTTCCGGTACGGGAAAGTCTGGCTTATGGTGACAGCCCCCTTCAAGTTTTGGATTTCTTTCCCGCTCGCGATGACAAGGCACCCCTGCACGTCTTCATTCACGGCGGGTACTGGCAGGCGCTCAGCCAGAATGAGTCGTCTCTGATGGCGCCGGGGCTGTTGGAACACGGGCAAGCTTTTGCGACTGTGAACTACACGCTGGCACCCGATGCCCGGATTGGCGACATGATCGACGAGAGCCGTGACGCGTTGTTGTGGCTGGCGGCCCAGGCTGAGGAGTTGGGGTTCGACCCGTCGCGGATCACCCTGTCAGGTCACAGTGCAGGCGCGCATCTGGCGGCGATGGTGATGGCAACCTCATCAGACGCCCTTGCCAAAGCGGGGCTCCGGGTGCGGGATGTGCTTCTGATCAGCGGCATATACGACCTGGAACCGATCAGCCTGATGTCGGTGAACGATCCGCTGCAATTGACACCGGTCGAGGTCAACGATCTGTCACCCATCCGCAATCTGCCCCGGCCCGGTCCTCGATACCATGTTTCGGTGGCCGAACGGGATACGGATGAGTTCATTCGCCAAAGCCGTGACTATGCCGAAAGGCTGCGAAAGTCCGGACACTCTGTCAGCTTTATGCTCGCGCAAGGAATGCATCATTTCGATATCATCATGCATTCAGCTACGTTTCTGCCCCAAACAAAATAAGCGCCTCGACAAAAGAAAACAGCGGCCTAAGGGGGCCGCTGTTTTTCGTTCTCATCTTATGCCGGGTTAGTCCAGCGTGCGGGTGACTTCTTCGCGCTCGAAGATTTCGATCACGTCGCCTGCGCGAATGTCATCGTAGTTCTCGAATGCCATACCGCATTCCTGACCCGACTGAACCTCGGCCACTTCGTCCTTGAAACGCTTCAGTGTTTTCAGCGTGCCTTCGTGAATAACCACGTTGTCGCGCAGCAGGCGGACACCGGCGGAACGACGCGCCACACCTTCGGTAACCAGACAGCCGGCAACCTTGCCAACGCCGGTGACCTTAAAGACTTCGCGGATTTCGGCGTAACCGATGAACTTCTCGCGAATCTCGGCGCTCAACAGACCCGATGCGGCAGCTTTCACGTCGTCCACCAGATCGTAGATAACCGAGTAATAGCGAATCTCGACACCTTTCTGGTTTGCCGTGTTCCGGGCAGACGCATTGGCCCGCACGTTGAAACCCAGGATCGGAGCACCCGAGGCCTCGGCAAGACCGACATCGGTTTCGGTGATTGCACCCACGCCCGAATGCAACACGCGCACGCGCACCTCGTCGTTGCCGATCTTCTCCATCGCCTGAACGATGGCCTCCGCCGAACCCTGCACGTCCGCTTTCATCAGAATCGGCAGTTCGGTGACGCTTTCGTCTTCCTTGGCCTTCTGCATCAGCTGCTCAAGGGTAGTAGCGGCACCGGCGGCAGCGCGTTTGTCCTTGGCGGCCTGCTCGCGGTAGGCGGCGATCTCGCGCGCCTGTGCTTCAGTCTCGGTCACGTTCAGAACGTCACCGGCTTCCGGTGTGCCATTGAGACCCAGAACCTCGACCGGAACCGAAGGACCCGCTTCCTGAACGCGTTCACCCTTGTCATTAATCAACGCACGGACCTTACCGTACTGCTCACCCACAACAAAGATATCGCCCTGGCGCAGCGTGCCGTTCTGAACCAGAACAGTCGCGACCGGACCACGGCCTACATCCAGCTGCGCCTCAATCACGGCACCCTGGGCTGCGCGATCGGGGTTGGCTTTCAGTTCCAGAATCTCGGCCTGCAATGCGATGGCTTCCAGCAGCTCGTCCAGACCCTGACCGGTGATGGCGGACACTTCCACGTCCTGAACCTCACCCGACATTTTCTCGACGATCACTTCGTGTTGCAACAGATCGGTGCGCACCTTGTCCGGATTTGCATCATGCTTGTCGATCTTGTTGATCGCCACGATCATCGGCACTTTGGCCGCCTTCGCGTGATTGATCGCTTCAATTGTCTGCGGCATGACCGCGTCATCGGCAGCGACAACCAGAACCACGATATCGGTCACCTGCGCACCGCGCGAGCGCATCGAGGTAAACGCCGCGTGGCCGGGTGTATCCAGGAATGTCAGCGTCGAGCCACCATCGGTTTTCACCTGATAGGCGCCGATATGCTGTGTGATGCCACCGGCCTCACCAGCCACAACACGCGCATCGCGGATTGCATCCAGCAGCGATGTTTTTCCGTGGTCGACGTGACCCATGATGGTGATGACGGGCGGACGAGGCTTCAGATCGTCTTCGCTGTCTTCGACCTCTTTGATGACGTCCTCAACATCCGAATCAGAGACGCGTGTGACCTTATGGCCAAACTCTTCGATGATCAGCTCGGCAGTATCAGCGTCGATGGTCTGGTTTTGCGTAACCATCATACCCATCTGCATCAACGATTTGACCACGTCAGCCACACGTTCGGCCATACGGTTGGCCAGTTCCGAGACCATGATCGCCTCTGGCAGTTGTACGTCGCGGATCACCTTTTCACGCTCGACCGAACCGCCCATGGCTTTCTGACGGGCGCGTTCCTGCTTGCGCTTCATCGCTGCCATCGACCGCTGGCGGCTGCCTTCGTCACCAGTGGCCTGACCCAGTGTCAGCTTGCCTGAACGACGGTTGTCTTCGCGGCCCTTGCCACGACCGCGCTGTTCGCGTTCGCGATCCTGCTTGCGAGGCGCAGCTGCAGGCGCAGGTTTGCTGGCCGGGCTGCGTGCAGCTTTGGCTTCTTCAGGGGCCGGCGAAGCGACAGCAGCAACAGCAGCACGCTTAGCTTCTTCTTCAGCCTCCACGCGCTTGCGCTCTTCATCTTCGGCTTTCTGACGGGCGCGCTCTTCGGCTTCACGCTGCTCGCGCTCTTTCGCTTCCTGTTCCGCACGGCGGCGCACACGTTCTTCTTCGCGTGCCTTTTCAGCGGCTTCGCGTTCAGCGGCCTCTTCGACCTCGCGGGCCTTGGCAGCCTGCAAAGCTTTCATACGGCGCGCCATTTCCGCGTCGGAAATACCTGCGGGACGACGCGACGGATCACCCGAAGGGGCGGCACCGCCACCCGGCTTTGCCGCGCCCGGCTTGGGGACCACCACGCGCTTGCGTTTGGTTTCCACCACGACATTCTTGGTGCGTCCGTGGCTGAAACTCTGTTTCACATTTCCGGGGCGTGCCCCGCCACGAAGACCCAATGTCTTTTTGCCGTCACTATCGCTCATAAAGCTTCTTACCCTTCCGCGCGGCCCTTGCCGCCGTCATCCGTTTCGCGCAAGCCACGCAGGCGCTGCGCTTCCTCTACAACACGTTTGGCGAGTCCGCCAGAGGCCAAGGCCGCATGAATCACCGTTTGGCGCCCAAATGCTTGCCCTAATTCGTCTGCCGTCAACCAACCGATGTATTTTCCTAAGTGCGGCGTACTGAGCTTCGACTTGCCGCGCCCCGATCCATCAGTGGCCTGAATCAGCACCTGAGCCTCTTCCCGGTCCAGCCACGACTTGACCTTTTCATACCCGGCAACCGCGTCGCCGGACTTGCGCGCCAGACTGAGCAACTCAATCACACGGCGCGCGATCTGTTTTTCAACCTCTGCCGTCAGGTCCTGAGGCACGGTCACCTGTGCCTTGAACCCCCGCGCAAACAGTTTCTTGCCAATGGCCTTGTCCAGCGCGGCACGATCCGCCGCCACATAAACGCCCCGCCCCGGCAACTTTGCCGCGACATCCGGAAAGACCTTACCGTCCGGCCCCGTCACAAAGCGGATCAAGCCATATTTAGGCTGAACCTCGCCTGTGGCGATGCACTTGCGTTCGGGTTCGTCAGACCGATCCTTATGGACGCCACCGCGACCCATACGCGCCACCCGAGACCTGAGATCAGGCCTCGACCTCCTCGTCTGCTGCGTCGCCGTCGATGTCTTCTTCCGCCTGCTCCAGCTCGGCCGGATCAACCCAACCCAACAGGATACGCGCAGTCATGACCATGTCTTGTGCTTCTTCGAGCGTGACGCCAAAGGGCTCCAGAACGCCATCATCCTTGACGCGTTCACCGTCAACTGTGGTCCAGCCACCAGCCAGTTCCCAGTCTGCACAGGTTGCGAAGTCTTCCAGCGTCTTCACATCGTCCTTGGCCAGAGCCTCTACCATCTGGGGTGTCAGGCCTTCGAATTCAATGAGGCTATCCTCGGCACCCAGTGCGCGCGCGGCATCCAGAGCGGCTTTGGCCTGGGCTTCCAGGAATTCACGCGCCCGGGTCTGAAGTTCCTGCGCGGTGCCTTCATCGACGCCGTCAATGACCAGAAGTTCATCAATCTCGACATAGGCAACTTCTTCGAGATTGGTGAAGCCTTCGGACACCAGCAGCTGCGCAAAGAATTCGTCCAGATCCAGACTGTCCATGAACAGCTTGGTACGAGATTCGAATTCCTTCTGACGGCGTGCTGATTCTTCAGCTTCGGTCATGATGTCGATGTCCAGGCCGGTCAGTTGGCTTGCCAGACGCACGTTCTGACCGCGACGACCGATTGCAAGAGACAGTTGCTCTTCAGGAACCACAACCTCGATCTTGCCTGCTTCTTCGTCCAGAACAACCTTCGAAACCTCGGCAGGTTGCAACGCGTTCACCAGGAAGGTCGGTTGGTCTTCGTTCCACGGGATGATGTCAATCTTCTCACCCTGTAGTTCGTTCACAACGGCCTGTACGCGGCTGCCGCGCATACCAACGCAGGCGCCAACGGGATCAATCGAGCCGTCATAGGAAATTACGGCGATCTTGGCGCGTGAACCTGGGTCACGGGCCACGGCCTTGACCTCGATGATACCGTCATAGATTTCCGGTACTTCCATCTTGAACAGCTCGGCCATGAATTCCGGAGCGGTACGCGACAGGAAGATCTGGTGGCCACGCACTTCGCGGCGGACTTCCTTGATATACGCGCGCACACGATCATTCGGGCGATAGCTTTCGCGCCCAATCTTGTCGTTGCGGCGCAGAACGGCCTCGGCACCGCCCAGATCGACGATAACATTGCCGAATTCTTCGCGCTTGACGGCACCGTTGATGATGGTGCCCGCACGATCCTTGAATTCCTCATACTGACGATCACGCTCGGCTTCGCGGACTTTTTGCAGGATCACTTGCTTGGCGGACTGCGCCGCGATCCGGCCCATTTCGACCGGCGGTACTTCTTCAACAAAAACGTCACCGACCTGCGGGTCTTCCATGTACTGTTTGGCCTGTTCGACGGTGAATTCGGCCTGATAGTTCTCAAGCTCGTCATCCTCGACCACGGTGCGCACACGGGTGAATGTCGCCTTGCCGGTCTTGCGGTCGATCGACACGCGAATGTCCATCTCGGCGCCGTAGCGGCTCTTGGCAGCGCGGGCGAGCGATTCCTCCATCGCTTCGACAACCAGACCGGGGTCGATCATCTTTTCGCGGGCCACGGCCTCGGCAGTCTGCAGCAGCTCCAGCTGGTTGGCTGAGGTAATTGCCATCAGTTCGTCTCCTCTTCGGACCCTTCGGTCTCAATCTCGTCGAAAGCTTTTTCGTTCAGGGCGCCTGCATCTTTGCGCTGGCGCAGCATTTCTTTGATCAGATCATCGGTCAGGACCAGCTTGGCATCACTCAGCCAGTCGAATTGCAGGCCGATTGTGATCGTCTCGGACCCTTCGGGAATATTGATCAGAACCTCTTCCCCTTCGATCCCGGCCAGTTCCCCTTTGAACCGGCGGCGGCCATCGATCAGTTCAGAGGTTTCGATCTTGGCCTCATACCCCTCAAAAGTCTCAAAATCCTTGAGGCGCGTCAGGGGGCGGTCGATACCGGGGCTGGACACCTCAAGCGTATAGGCGTCGAGGATCGGGTCCTCCACATCCAGGGTGGCGCTGACCGCATTCGAAATCTCGGCGCAGTCATCCACTTCGATGCCGCCTTCAGGTTTGTCAGCCATGATTTGCAGCGTGGTCTGCTTGCCACTCATCAGCCGGACACGGACCAGCTCATACCCCAGGTCTTCGATCACCGGGGTGATGATCTCGGCAAGTCGCCGGTCGATGGCAGCTTTGGCTATTAGTTCGTTTGTCATCAGGTTCTCTACCCTGTCAATCGGGCACAAAAAAACGGGCGCGCGGCCCGTCGAATTTTCCGGTGGAGCCTTGGACCGGAAGTCCAACGCGCCGCTGTTGAAACTGCATATACGCAGGATGATCCGAGTCTGCAACCCCCGACAGAAGTATCACCCGGAATTACACGATCCACCACCGTTCAGCGATACGACCGTCGTCCAGAACCGTGCGTCCGGCAATCTGCCGCGGCAATCCCACCGTCCCAGAAACGGCCAGTGCCATATCGGTCTCGGAAGGATGGAAGCGAAGACCGCGCGTACTGCGGATCTCGGACGGATCTGGGAAAGCCGCAATATCGACGTAGCCATCGCGCAATGCCTCGGCGCGGACACGGGCATCGGGAATAACGATCACTTCGAATGCATCGACCCAACCGGCCTGACCGTCCTTGTAATGTCCCGAAACACGGCGACCCAGGAAATGTCGCCCGTCTTCGGCGCGCTCGACACGGTAGCAACCCGTACCGTTGGCCCTGTGTAGCGGCGTGACGCCTTCGCCATTGCGGGCAATGACAAAACGACTTTCCGCCAAAAGGAATGGAAGGCCCGGATTTGCCTCGGCCAGTTCCAGCCGCAAACGGTTGGCGGTCAATGCCTCGGTATACCCGACTTCGGCCAATACGGTCGCAACGTCTGAGATGTCCAAAGGCGCGCCGTCGTGGAACACCGCATCATTGCGCAGATCAAAGCTCCAGACCCTCGCATCGGCGTCGGTTTGCCAGCCCGTCGCAAGCTCGCCCCGCAAAGTGCCATCCGGGGCGATCTCGGTCAGCGTGTCGAAAACAGCACCGCGCGCCACCTGCTCAAGACTGTCGTCGCGCGGCACGGCCAATCGCAGCGTTCCACCTTTCTCGGGTCTGTCCGCCAGAGACGCGCCTGTCGCGGCAAGCAGCGCGGCGGCGGCACCCGAAGCAAACAAGGCACGGCGGTCGATGCGTGTCATGCCAAACCCTCCGCCACGCGATCCATGATCCGGATCAGTTCTGCGCTGATCCCAGGTTCAGAAAGCGCATGACCGGCCTGACGTACCATCGTGATCTCGGCATTCGGCCAGCGTTCGCTTAGCGACCAGGCGGCCTGCGGCGGGCAAATCATGTCGTATCGCCCCTGCACGATGTGACCCGGGATATGAGCGATCCGGTCCATTTGATCTAGGATCTGCCCATCCTTTTCCAGAAACACCTTATTGTAGAAATAGTGATTCTCGAGCCGCGCAAATGTACGGGCGTATTCGCCGGGACTTTCGCCCACTGATCCGTTCGTATGGATCGATGCCAGCGCATTTTCCCAGTGCGACCATGCCCGCGCATACAGGGTCTCGGTCGCGCGGTCCCCCGAGAACAGGCGTTTGTTATAGGCGGTGATGGTGTCCTTCAGCTCGGCCTCGGGCAAAAGCGCGGTGAATTTCTGCCACTGCTCCGGCCAGAAACGCCCCACTCCGCCGCCATAAAACCAGTCAAGTTCAGCCTGAGTTGCCAGAAACACGCCCCGCAGCACCAAACGGCTGACCCTGTCGGGATGCGACTGCGCGTAGATCAAGGCAAGGGTCGCGCCCCAGCTGCCGCCAAAAGCTATCCATTCATCAATCTCGAGCAGGTCGCGCAACCGTTCAATGTCGGCCACCAAATGCCATGTCGTGTTGTTTTCAACCGAAGCCGTGGGGCGAGACCGGCCACACCCACGCTGATCAAATAGAATCACCCGGTAGACACGCGGATCAAAGTAGCGGCGCATTGCAGGGCTGCAACCGCCACCCGGACCGCCATGCAGGATCAGCACCGGTATGCCTTCGGGATTACCGCATTGTTCCACATAGATACGGTGCCCGTCGCCCATATCGACCATACGCTGGTCGAACGGGTCGATCGGCGGGTACAGATATTGAACTGCGCGCTTTTGGTCCGGGTACTTGTCCATTATGGCCCTATATAGTCCTTAAGCGTAAAAGAGCATACGGAGACAGGAATGCAAGCGCATCCGAACACGGTGGATCCATCCGAGATCGCAAAATTCGAAGCGATGGCGGCGGAATGGTGGGATCCTCATGGGAAATTCAAACCCTTGCACATGCTGAATCCTTGCCGTTTGGATTATATCACACAGCAGATCGCCGGTGAATTCGACCGCGATCTGAAAGTGCGGAAACCGTTCGAAGGTCTGCGCCTGTTGGATATCGGTTGTGGCGGTGGTCTGCTGAGCGAACCGATGGCGCGTCTGGGGGCCGAGGTCGTCGGGGCCGATGCCGCCGGAGGCAACCTGCCTGTTGCGCGTATCCATGCCGAGCAATCCGGTTTGGAGATCGACTATCGCCACACCACAGCCGAAGACATGGCCGCCGCGGGTGAGCAGTTCGACGTGGTCCTGAACATGGAAGTGGTCGAGCATGTGGCCGACCCGGAGGGTTTCCTGACCGCCTCGCAGCAGTTGCTCAGGCCCGGCGGGCTGCTGATTTGCTCAACCATCAACCGCAACCCGAAATCTTATGCGATGGCTATTTTCGGGGCCGAGGTGGTAATGCGCTGGCTGCCGCGCGGCACGCATGAGTGGAACAAGTTCATCACCCCTGACGAGTTGTTCGACCTGCTGCGCCAAGCGGGGGTCGAGCCGGTGGACCGCAAGGGTTTCGTGTTCAACCCGATCCTGTGGAGCTGGTCGATTTCGGACCGGGATTTAAGCGTGAACTATGTGACGGCAAGTGTGAAACCGGGGTAAAGGTAGCCACGAAAACCAAATTAGGAAAACCTGTCGATGTGGGGCAAAAGATTTTTTGATGTTCCGGTCTATCGCTTGAAAGAAGAAAAGTACCAGCAACAATTGAGCGCGAAGATTGATCGCGACATGAGAGAAATAGTAGGATCAGACATTCCTGAAGACATCCTTTCGCGGAATCGCAAAATGTGGGTCGAACATCAACGGCTGAAGTACGGAACGTGGGATTTCAACGAAATCATCGGCTACATCCGGCTTTATTTTCGCGGGTCACAAGTTCTTGGTGAATATTTTAGCGCTGAAAAGAAACGTGCGGTCTTAACCAGACGGAAAGTCTTTTTGTACAAGACTTATAAACTCGCCGCAGATCTCAACATTCCCGCGAACGCAACAAACGAAGAAGTGTTTAGCTTCATCAAGGAGTATCTAGAGCGATGCAAAAAGGAACTGAGGAAAGATAGATTTATCGACACAACATTCTTGGAACAGATTGGGCCACACGTCGATTGGAACACGCTTCGGCAAGAAGACTAAAATCACGGCCGTGATCTTGCGTCTCAACCTTGCTCCAACTGCAACCGCAAATCCCGCAGCACCGGCAGTGTCGAACGAACACGGTCGTCCCCCAACTCTCCGACCACGCGGTTGATCAACGGAGCAATCGAGGAAATCGCCTGATCCCGCGCGCGTTTACCGGCGGGGCTGATCGCCACCATCTTGCGGCGGGCATCGTCCCAATCGGGTCGGATGTGGATGTATCCGGCCCATTCCAGCTTGGCCAAGGTGTTTGTCATCGCGCCGCGGGTGACGTGGAACGTGTTGGCCAGCTGCGCCGGGCTGCGCTCATCCGCGACAAAAGCCAGGTGGTTCAGAACCGAGAAATGCGAGATTTCCATGCCCTTGGGCAGCACGCGGCTAAGCCGGTTCCGCAATAGCTGGTCGGCGGTCAGGATCTCGCTGAACAGCGTGACCGCTAAGGCATTGGTGTCGTCTGTCATTGTTCCGTTCTGTCAGGGTCCGTCGAAGGATCGGCGGTGGTGCAGTGAAGGGACACGTCGGCGTGCCTCAGTTACAGAACTATCATCCAAATCGAAAATGTGAATGCCTGGATCGGTCCCTGCGTCGATCAGCACCTTTCCCCACGGGTCGACGACCATGCTGTGACCGTGAGTATAACGTGTTTTGCCACCGGTTTTCGGGTGTTCCCCTGTCTGGGCCGGGGCCAGCACCCAACACCCGGTTTCGATTGCGCGTGCGCGCAGCAAGGCTTCCCAATGCGCGGCACCTGTGACCGGCGAGAACGCGGCCGGGACGGTCAGAATGCGCGCGCCCGCCTGCGCCAGTGCCGCGTGCAAATATGGAAAGCGGATATCGTAACAGATGGTTAGACCAACCTTGCCGAAATCCGTTTCGGCGATAACCGCTTTTTCGCCAGGGCGGTAGTTTTTTGATTCGCGGAACGTCTCGGTCTCGGTGACCTGCACATCGAACATATGGATCTTGTCATACCGCGCCACGATCTGACCTTGCGGTCCGATCATAAAGCAGCGGTTGGCAAAACGACCGTCATTGTCATGAGTCTTGAGCCCCAACGAGCCGATCAGAAGCCATACACCCAGATCAGCAGCCTGTTCGCGCAGGCCCGCCAAGGTGATGTCATCTTCTTCATGTTGTAAAACCGCGTGCTGCCGTGTGGTGCTGGTCGAAACGCAATTCGTAACCTCTGGCGTCAGAACAAAGCGGGCACCCTGTTCTGCCGCTTCAGCCATCAGGCCTCGTACCATCCCGAGGTTTTCAGCCGGATCGTCCGACGAGGTGATTTGCAGCAGCGCGGTTTTCATCAGGCCGCAAGCAGACGGTCAAGCTTGCCCTGACGCTCCAACTCGTACAAATCATCGCAACCGCCGACATGCGTGGTGCCGATGAAAATCTGCGGGACCGTGCGTTTGCCTCCGGCACGTTGAATCATTTCAGGTTTGCGTTTGGGGTGCATCAGCACGTCGATTTCCTTGAACTCAACACCTTTCTGCTTCAGAAGGCGTTTGGCTGCATGACAATACCCGCACAGTGGCGATGTATAGATCTCTACCGACTTCATTTTCCGTTCCCTTCGGATTTCGCGCAATCTTGGGCGAATTAGGCATTCTTAGCAACGCGCGCCAGAGCCAACACAAAAATATGATTTGCCCCCGCCGCCTGACAGACCCGAGTGCATGCGGCCAGTGTTGCCCCGGACGTCATCACGTCGTCTACCAGCAAGACGTTCCGGCCAGTTAGATGGCGGGCATTTCGGGGTTGAAGGCATATCGCGTCTTCCAAGATCTGTGCCCGCTCGGCTGCTGTTTTGCCGTCCAGCACCGGCGTCTTTTTTTTGCGTATCAACAGATCGGGCACGCATTCCAATCCTGTCTCACGCCCCAGGTTCTGCGCCAAGAGAGCTGACTGGTTGTATCGCCTTTTGAGCAAGCGCGACCAATGCAGAGGAACCGGAGCAATCACCATACCCGCTCGCAGCAATGGGCGCCCTGCCTGCGCCATCCACTGCGCGGCAGGGCGGGCCAGTTCGGGCCGATCACCATGTTTCAACGCCAGGATCAGTGACCGCGCCTTGCCGTCATACAAAAGCGCGGCGCGGCCTGCCCTCCAGGGGCGCGCGGTCTTCAGGCAATCGTCGCACTCAGTCCGAAACCCGTCCTGCGCCCCAATCAGGGGCATACCGCAGCTTTCGCAGACCGTGCCGCCGATAAATGGCGTTTCGCGCCAGCATGGGCCACACAGGCCGAAATCGGACTCGGTCAGGTCGCCACACCCCATACAACGTGGTGGATAAATAAGCGCAAGTGCGGTTTGAATCCGTTGCGCGATACGATACTTGCCAGCTATGAAACTGCCCGAACCCACTGCACCCTCACTTTTTGACCGTGCCGCCATTCTGCGTCATCGCAGCCGCGTGCAGGATGACGCTCTTTTTCTGCACCGCGCCGCGATGGACGAGGTTCAGGATCGGCTCTCCATGGTTAACAAAACCTTTACGGCGGCAGCGATCGTGACGGCCTACCCACAGCTTTGGACGGACGCTTTTCCCGAAGCCTCGATCGTTGCGGATAACGACGTGCTGGCACTGCAACCCGGCGCACATGATCTGGTGATCCACGCCATGACACTGCATTGTGCAAACGATCCGGTAGGTCAGTTGATCCAATGCCACCGCGCGCTTAAGCCCGATGGGTTGTTGCTGATTGTTTGTCTGGGCGGCGAAACGCTGCACGAATTGCGCGCGGCGTTGGGTCAGGCCGAGATTGACGTTACCGGTGGCCTCAGCCCCCGCATCGCTCCAATGGCCGAGCTGCGGGACATGGGCGGTTTGTTGCAGCGGGCCGGTCTGGCCTTGCCCGTCGCAGACTCGGTGCCGCTCACGGCTGAGTACCGTGACATCTGGCACCTGATGCACGATCTGCGGCATATGGGTGAGGCCAATGCGTTATCCGGGCGACTGAAACACCCGACCAAACGCGCAGTATTTGAGGCCGCGCAAAACATCTACGCGTCTCATTTCACCACAGTATCGGGACGTCTGGCAGCCACGTTCGAACTGATCTGCCTGACCGGATGGTCCCCCCACGACAGTCAACCCAAACCACTGCGTCCTGGGTCGGCGCAAGCACGTTTGGCTGACGCCTTGCGCACGGACGAGGGCAAACTGCCCGATTGACGCGCGACCAAATCCCCTTATTTCAGGCCCTAACGCAAGAAATTCAGGAAGCTTCATATGTTTGATGCCACTCGACCCGCTCATGCTCCTACGGATCACCCCAAGATCAGGATGGGGCGCGTCGGCGTATTGTTGGCCAATCTGGGAACGCCGGACGACTACACATATTGGCCGATGCGCCGGTATCTGAATGAGTTTTTGTCGGATCAGCGCGTCATCGACTATCCGAAATGGAAATGGCAGCCGATTCTGCAGGCGATCATCCTGACCAAGCGGCCATTCAGTTCCGGCGAGGCTTACAAATCGATCTGGAACCAGGAAAAGGGCGAAAGCCCGCTGATGACCATCACCAAGGACCAGACCGCCAAGCTAAGCCAGGCGATGCATGCACGTTACGGTGATCAGGTCATGGTCGATTTCTGTATGCGTTACGGCAACCCGTCGACCAAATCCAAAGTGCGCGAGATGGTAGCGGCAGGGTGCGATCGCATCTTGTTCTTTCCGCTTTACCCTCAATACGCTGGCGCAACGACGGCCACCGCCAACGACCAGTTCTTTCGCGCGCTGATGGACGAAGCCTGGCAGCCCGCCACGCGAACCGTTCCGGCCTATTTCGATGAACCTATTTATATCGATGCGCTGGCACAGTCAGTTGAACGTGCATACGAGGCTATGGAAACAAAACCCGACATTCTGGTCTGCTCATATCATGGGATGCCCGAGCGGTATTTGCAGCAGGGCGATCCCTATCACTGTCAGTGTGCTAAAACGACGAGGCTGTTAAAGGAGCGATTGGGCTGGGCGGATGATCAATTGGTATCGACCTTCCAGTCGCGCTTTGGCCCCGAAGAATGGTTGAAACCTTACACTGTGGATCACGTGGCCGACCTGGCGAAGCAAGGCAAAAAGAACATTGCTGTTATTGCCCCGGCGTTTTCTGCGGACTGCATCGAAACGCTGGAAGAGATTAACGAAGAAATCAAAGAGAGCTTCGAAGAAGCAGGCGGCGAGACGTTTACCTATATTCCATGCCTTAACGATGACGATGCCCATATCACAGCACTTGGAAAGGTGATCGAAGACAATCTGCGCGGGTGGCTGGCGTAAAGCGTTTCCAGAACACAAGCCAAATCTCTTATGAGAACGTCAGGCTCGGCTTGATACTGGCGCGTCAGTATCCCTTCGGCGCGCAACAGGCTTGAAGACCTGTTGGAATTAAAAAAGGCGGTGGATTGCTCCACCGCCTTTTTCATGAATTCCGTGTCGGATTAGCTTGCAGCAACAGCAGCAGCAACAACGACCAGCAGGATCAGCGGCAGCAGAATGCCCTGCGACGAACCCTGAGTTTCTTCAACAACAACTGGTGCTTCAACAACCGGCTCATTCAGGTTGCCAGCATATGCAGTCGAAGCTGCTGCAGTCAGAGCTGCGGCGAGAACGAGTTTCTTCATATTAACCTCCAGAATTTGCACGGTTCCAATATCCGGAGCCGCACATCTAAGACTTACCTCGTAGTTTTTTCTAATCAGCATTAGAGCGGGAATGCAATTGCAACTTGACCTGTAAGCGGCTTCGCACATGAAAATGTCGTCATATTAGCAACACTTGCGTGCCAACCTTTGCCATCGAAAACAGCTCGGCGATGTCTTCGTTGAAAAGGCCGATACATCCATTCGACGATCTGCGACCAATTTTACGCGTATCATGGGTGCCGTGAATGCGATAATACTTCCAGCTCAGATATAAAGCGTGCGTTCCCAATGGGTTATCAGGACCCGGAGGAATATAGTCCGGCCATTCCGGATTTCGCTTTTTCATCGACGGCGTCGGAGACCAGCTCGGGCCTTCGACCTTGCGGATCACACTGGTGCGCCCGCGCCGGGTAAGGTCTTCGGTCAGCGGAACCGACGACGGGTACAATTTGTACACCGATTGATCATCCGACCAATAATGCAGCGCTCTTGAGACGGTATCGACCAATATTGCGCCATTTCTGGTGTTCGAGAAATACGGTTGCCAATCCAATGCCCGGAACCCGGATACGTTGCGGCGAACCGCTGGTTCACTCTCGGGCGCGGGACGTAGCGGGTCGCCTGGGATATACTGCGCCAGTGCAGGTGTCGCCAGAGTGGCGGTAGCCCCTGCTAGAAATCCCCTGCGGGTAGGCGAAAGAATGCGCTTTTTGACCATGACAACGGGTCCTGTGTTTTGGTGAAGTCTGAAATCAGAGGCATTCTATGGCCAGAATGCTTCAGTCGCAAACCAAACCGGCAGAATCACGCAAGTTGTGGCCATTGCGCGTTTGCTCAGAACAAGCAGGCACGCTATGCCCTGTTGTGATACAATAATCAGGTCGAACATGACGCGCATCGTTTCTTTACTGTTGATTTGCTTTGTCGCGCTTGCGGCATGTACCAACACTGGCTCAACCACCCTGGGGTCTGATGGTCGCCCATTGCCGACCGTATATAAGATCCGCGGCAATCCGGAAAAGCTGCAGTTCCGCATGCTTGATTCGGTCAATGCCTTGCGTCAGGCTCAGGGATTGCAGCCCGTACAGCTGAACGCGCAGCTGAACGCAGCGGCGGCGACTCATTCGAAGGATATGTCGCGGCAGAACCGGCCCTGGCACTTTGGTTCAGACGGTTCATCACCGATCGACCGGGCAGCGCGTGTTGGCTATTTCGGCACGTTTCTGGGGGAAGCCATTTCCGAAACTTACGAGACCGAGACTGAAACGCTTGCCGCCTGGATGCAGGAACCCGGACCGAGGGCCGTCATAATGGACGCCAAAGCCACCCAAATGGGATTCGCCTGGCATCAGGAAGGCGGTGGTAAAATCTGGTGGACGCTGGAAATGGGAACCGGCGGCTGATCCGGCCAAACAGATAGAAAAAAGCCCCCGGTTCTCGGGGGTTTTTTTTAGTTAATCAGGCGGCTTGCATAGACTGCGCCTCGGTCAGGATCGCATAGAGCTTTACCGGATCAGGGTTCGCCCGGAGCTTGGTGCAAACCGAAGTATCCCGTAATGTGCGAGACACTAGAGCCAGAGCTTTGAGGTGATCAACGCCCGCCTCTTCCGGTGCAAACAGCGCGAAGGCAATGTCCACGGGCTGGCGATCAACCGAACCGAAATCGATCGGCTTCTCAAGCATGACAAAAACACCTGACACCGAATCAAGATCGGGCAGGCGCGCATGTGGCAACGCCACACCATGGCCGACACCGGTCGGTCCAAGGCTTTCCCGCTCCAGCAGGAAATCAACCGCTTCCTGAGGATCGATACCCAGCGTCGCCGCGGCGACGTCACCGATTTCCTGAAACAGCCGCTTCTTGCTGGAAGCCGCGGACAAAACACGCACCGCTTCGGGCTTCAGTATGCTCGAAAGCTCCATGATCACGCTCCATGGCACGCACCCGCATCAGCGGGCGCGGCCCCGTATCCTTGCCTGTTACGGATCAATCCAGCCGATATTACCGTCATCGCGACGATAAACGACATTCAATCCGTCCTTGTTTTCATTTCTGAACACCAGTACTGGCGCACCGGCAAGTTCCATTTGCATAACGGCCTCTCCGACGCTCAAAGATGGGATTTTTGTTTCCATCTCGGCCACAATCATTGGCTGAAGCGATTCGGGTTCATCGGCCGACTCCGATTCGTTAGAAGCGAGGATATAAGAGGACGCCCCAAAGAGTTCAACCGGTTCGACCCGATCCTTGTGGTGGTCCTTCAGGCGACGCTTGTAACGACGCAACTGTTTTTCCATTTTATCACAGCATGCCTCAAATGCCGCGTAGATCTCGGTTGCATGGGCTTTGGCCTGAGCCGTCAGGCCAGTGGACAGGTGTACTGTTGTCTCGCATACATATTCATGCGCCGAACGGGAAAAGACGACGTTTGCATCCGTAGGCCGCTGCGCATATTTGCCCACGACCTCATTCAGTTCGGTCTGCACGTGTGTCTGCAACGCCGCACCGATGTCGATCTGTTTTCCGCTGATTTGGTAACGCATGTGATCTCCTTCACAATTCACACCCATTCTGACGCCGCGAAACGCGACGAGCTTGTTTTTATCGGGTGGGGGGTCGAGACATTTTCCGCGGTTGCCTTGTTTCCAGCCCTTCGAAGAAGGGACATCGAGATCCAGACTGGAGCCGGGTAAATGCCATAAGCCAATTGAGGCAAGAGACGAGGGAAGAGTCAATCAAAACAGATGTGTATATACGCGATTTCCGCCATGCAATTGGCACAACTCCGCGCAAGATTATGAAATGCGGAAATTCTCGCCCAGATAGACGCGGCGCACATTCTCGTTTTCGACAACCTCATCAGGTGTGCCGGACATCAAAACCTGACCGTCATGCAGGATATAGGCCCGGTCGACAATTTCCAGCGTTTCCCTGACGTTGTGATCGGTGATCAGCACACCAATACCGCGTTTTTTCAGATCCGCGACCAGATGGCGAATATCCCCGACACTGATCGGGTCAACGCCTGCAAACGGTTCATCCAGCAGCAGGTATTTGGGGTCTGCGGCCAAACAGCGCGCGATCTCGACCCGGCGGCGCTCGCCGCCTGACAACGCCAATGCCGGGGCCCGGCGCAAGTGTTCGATCGAGAAGTCCGACAGCAGCTCTTCCAAACGCTCTTTGCGCTTATGCGCATGAGAGACCGTGATATCCAGAACGGCAGCAATGTTGTCCTCGACGCTCATGCCGCGAAAGATCGACATCTCCTGCGGTAGATAGCCGATCCCCATCCGCGCCCGCCGGTACATCGGCAAAGTAGTCACATTCTGGCCGTCTATCGTGACTTTTCCCGCCTCGGGGAATACAAGTCCCGCAACTGAATAAAACGTTGTGGTCTTACCTGACCCGTTCGGCCCCAGCAGCGCTACCACTTCGGACCGGCCCAACGTCATCGAGACATCGCGGATCACCGTCTTTTTTTTGTAGGACTTCCGCAGTTTCTCGATGCGCAGCCCGGAACTGCCCTCGGTCAGTTTCAGGTCGGGACGCGCCATCAGTTGTTTCCCTGCTGCAAGATCGTTTTGACCCGCCCGGTCATGGTCGCAGTGCCCGTAGTCAGGTTGGCGTTCATCTGATCGCCACTGATGATGCTGGGGCCCTGTGTCAGCAGGACATTGCCCTTCATGACAATCTCACCCGAACCTATCTTGTATTCAGCCCAGTCGCCTTCCGCTGCATCCGGCGGGCTGACCAGAACCACATTCTCGGTCGCTTCCATTCGCTCGATCGCCGAGCGTTCCTGATTGTAGATAACCAGCACGCGTTCGGCTGTCAGGCGCATGTCACCCTGCACGACGATAACGTTCCCGATGAACTCGGCCGATCCGTCCTCTTGATTGACGTTCAGGGTTTCCGATGTCACCTCGACCGGCAGGCTCGGATCGGCATTCGCGGACCCAAAAGCCACCTGCGCCTCCTGCGCGATCACGGGCGCGGCGCCCGCGATCAACGCGAGGCACAAAGGAACAAATCGAAAATCGAACACAAGTTATCTTTCTGCTTTTTCAGGCTCGTATACCAGCTTCACACCATCTGTAAAAACAATATGGACTGGCCCGTCCGTTTTTTCAGTGCCAAAGGTCATACGCCCCGCAGAAAAGTTACCGATCGGACCGGTTCCGTTCACCTGCCCCGGCGTGTCGCCCCGGACTTCATCCAACGAGGTATTGAGCAGATCCGTCGTAACCTTGAGACCATCCGCCGTGGTGATGACCACGTCACCAACAAAGGTTGCTGTTCCACTATCCGGACGGATCAGGCCGGAATTCGAATCCAGGGAAATTGTGCCGCCATTGAGCAGCCCAAAGCGACCGCGAAACTCGGACGCGGTCGGAACCGACGCCTCGGTGCCCTGCCTGGCTTGCACAGCCTCGATATGCACGGTCTCTCCCTTACGGGTCGTTCCGCGGTAATCCGGCCGCGTTACCACCTGTTGTTCCAGTCTCTCATCAATGTCTTTCTGCGCGAAGGGCACGGATACGTTTGTTTCGATGCTGCGGGACAGCAAGAATACCGTGGACAACATCACAATAGCCGCGAGCGGCAACAGCACCTTAAGGAACTGCACCATGCGGGAATATCTGTCCACTTCAGCCTCCCTCAGCCCAGACCGACACGCAGGCAGTCGTGGATATGAAGCAGCCCCAAAGCCTGACCTGATGTAGCCTCGTCAACCACGAAGAGCGAGGTGATCTTACGGTCATTCATGATCGCGACCGCTTCTTCCGCCAACGCACCCGGGGATATGGTTGTGGGGTTGGGGGTCATTACCTGCTCGGTCGTTTTGTTCAGCAACCCATCCATGTGGCGCCGCAAGTCACCGTCTGTAATGATCCCGGCCAACTGACCCTGCGGGTCCGTTACACCAGCAACACCAAACCCCTTCTGGCTGATTTCGATCAGCGCATCGCTCATCGGAGTATGCGCCGCAACCAGAGGCAGGGCCTCTCCGACATGCATCAAATCCTGTACCGTACTCAATTGCGCACCCAGTTTGCCGCCGGGATGGAAGGCGCGGAAATCCTCGGGTCGGAAATCGCGGTATTTCATAAGGGCAATCGCCAATGCATCGCCCATGGCAAGGGTCAGCGTCGTGGAAATCGACGGCACCATACCATAGCCACAAGCCTCGCCCATCGACGGGATCAGAAGATGTACGTCGGCCTGTTTCATCAATGTGCTGTCAGGTTTGCTGGACAATCCGATCAGCGGAATGCCAAAGCGGCGCGTAAAGGCCAGCAGGTTAGCAAGTTCCGGTGCCTCTCCCGAGTTCGAAATCGCTAAAACCACATCACCTTTGGAGACCATGCCCAAATCGCCATGGCTGGCCTCTGCCGGATGCACGAAATAGGCAGGCGTTCCGGTGCTGGCCAGCGTGGCCGCAATCTTGTGACCTATGTGGCCTGACTTGCCGATACCGCTGATGATGATGCGCCCGGTGGCCTGAAGGATCAGTTGCACCGCCTCGGCAAAATGCTTGTCCAAACTGTCGGCAAGGACGTCCAGCGCGCGGGCTTCGTCTATGACCACCTGACGGGCGGTTCTCAGGAATGCTTCGGTATCGGTCATGAGTGCGCAAAGATATCCGTTTCGGGCCAACCGGCAAGGTCCAGTTTCGCACGCATCGGCAGGAAGTCAAAACAGGCCTGCGCCATTTCAGTCCGGTCCTCGCGAACCAGACGAATGTTTAGCGCATCGCGCAGCTGATGCAGATAGAGTACGTCTGACGCAGCATAATCCAATTGAGCGTCTGTAAGTGAGACTGCGCCCCAGTCGCTCATCTGTTGCTGTTTGGAAATATCAACACCGATGAGTTCCTGACACAGGTTCTTGAGCCCGTGCCGGTCGGTATAGGTCCGCACCAGGCGGCTGGCGATCTTGGTGCAGTAGACCGGCGCGGCCAGAGCACCAAAGGTATGGTACATGGCGGCGATGTCGAAGCGCCCGAAATGGAACAGCTTCAGCACGTCAGGGTTTTCCAGCATGGCACATAGGTTCAGCGCCTCTGTCTGGCCTTTTTCCACCTGCACGATATGGCTGTTGCCGTCTCCACCCGACATCTGAATCACACACAAGCGGTCACGATGTGGGTTCAGACCCATGGTTTCACAGTCAATGGCCACAACGGGGCCCAGATCCAACCCGTCCGGCAGGTCGTTTTTGTACAAATGGTTCGCCACCCGATTATTCCTTTGTGCGATATCGCCTCCGAGATAGGCGGTTTGGTCCATAAACTCAACGCCGTCTATTGGTCCATAAACTCAACGCCGTCTAAAAGTCACGGGCAGATCCCCGCAACAGGATTGACAGTATCCCTATGGGGGGGATAGGGATAAATCATGACAAATTTACCCCGCGAGTCGCATCCACATATCACGGCAAGGCTGAAACGGGCCCACGGGCATCTGGCAAAGGTCATTGCCATGCTTGAAGGTCAGGCCCCCTGTTCAGACATCGCCCAACAGCTGTTTGCCGTTGAAAAAGCGGTTACCAACGCCAAGCGCGCCTTGATCCACGATCACATCGACCATTGCCTGTCTTCTGATGGCGATAGCGGCGGGATCGAGGATTTCAAAGCCATCACGAAATACCTCTGAGCCATGCTGAGCATTCTAAAAAACCGGACCTACCGCCATCTGTTTGCCGCCCAAATCGTCGCCCTGACCGGAACCGGGCTGGCCACAGTCGCGCTAGGGCTGCTGGCCTTTGATCTGGCCGGAGATGCTGCCGGCCTTGTGCTGGGCACCGCGCTGACAATCAAGATGGTTGCCTATGTCACCGTGGCCCCCCTGGCCGCTGCATTTGCCGAACGGCTGGACCGTCGGAAAATGCTGGTTTTTCTGGACCTGATCCGCGCCGCAGTCGCCGTATGCCTGCCTTTCGTGACTGAGGTCTGGCAAATCTATGTGCTGATCTTCGTGCTCCAATCCGCCTCGGCCGGGTTCACGCCCGCCTTTCAGGCGACGATTCCGGACGTCTTACCAGATGAAAACGAGTATACCCGCGCTTTGTCTCTGTCACGTCTGGCCTACGACATGGAAAGCCTGCTGAGCCCGATGTTTGCCGCGGCACTTCTGTTGCTGGTCAGCTTCAACAGCCTGTTCTGGGGCACAGCGCTGGGGTTTGTAGCCTCGGCATTTCTGGTGGTCTCGGTCGCCCTGCCCTCGCCAAAGCCCAGCAAACCACGTGGAATCTATGACCGCACGACACGCGGAATTCGCATCTACCTGAAAACGCCCCGGCTGCGTGGGCTGCTTGCGCTTAATTGGAGCGCCGCAGCGCTGAGTTCGATGGTGATCGTCAACACAGTGGTCATCGTGCGGGCCACGCTTGGCCTGTCAGAAAGCGCCGTGGCCATTGCACTGGCCGGATTTGGGGGCGGGTCGATGCTGGCGGCGTTCACTCTGCCCCGCCTGCTGGATCGGATCGAGGATCGAAAGGTTATGCTGTCCGGAGCCATTCTTGCGTCGGGCGCTATGGCCGTCGCCTCGGTTCTGACCGCGACGATCCCGCTTACGCTGGGTGTCCTTGCCGTTTTTTGGGCCTTTACCGGCTTTGGGTATTCTACAACCCTTACGCCTTCGGGTCGTTTGTTGACCCGTTCGGCCCATCCTGAAGACCGCCCCGCTGTCTTTGCTGCACAGTTTACTCTGTCGCATGGCTGCTGGTTGGTGCTTTATCCGCTGGCTGGGTGGATAATGACCGTCTATGGACCGACTGTCGCGCTCGGCAGTATGTCTATTCTGTCCATGACGGGTGTGATTGTAGCAGTCAGCCTTTGGCCGCGTGACGATCAGGAACCGGTTGTTCACAATCACCCCGATCTGCCGACCGATCATCCGCATCTGGCCGGGGTAGGCCCGCACGCGCACCCGATCATTATCGATGATCTGCACCCACGCATGCCGCGTGAGCCTTGAGAAAGGGCGTCAATCTGATCTAAACCCGGACTTGCCGCAAACCGGAGCCCCAATGGACCAGCTTGACCGCCGTATCATCGCCGCCCTTCAAGCCAATGCACGTGCCTCGACCACGCAGATCGCGGCCTCGCTGGGTGTGGCCCGCACGACTGTGCATGAACGGATCAGTCGGCTGGAACATCGCGGCGTAATCACGGGATACACCGTGCGCCTTGGGTCCACGGAAGACACGCCTAAAGTGCAGGTCATCGTTATGCTGGAAGTGCAGCAGAAGGAAACCAACCGAATCCTTAAACGGCTCGAGGCCTATCCCGAGGTCAAACTGTGCCTGTCGATCAATGGCGAATTCGATCTGATGCTGACCGCAGATGCCCCGAGGCTGGAGGATCTGGACATTCTGGTGGACGATCTGGCGAAGATCCCTGGCGTCCTGCGCACCAATACAAGCGTTGTTTTCGGGCGCAGGATCGACCGAAACTAAGGCTGCGATAACCCTCTGTAAACCGATCGATGGCTAGCTTGGCCGGGAACACCAGAATCCCGGACCGGCAGAATGCCAATTCGCAGAATCCCGATTGCTTTCATATTGCTGCATGTGCTGTTGGCACAGGCGGGTACCGCCATGCACAATGTGCCAACAGGCGAGCTTTGTGATCAGGCCGCGCGCCGTGCATCACTGTCCGAAGATGTTCCGCTGGATGTACTGCGCGCCATAACACGCGTTGAAACCGGGCGAACAGTTGACGGAAAGTTGCAGCCCTGGCCCTGGACTATAAATGTCGAAGGTCAGGGGTATTGGTTCAAGTCCGAGGCCGAAGCCAAGGCCTATGTTTTCGATATTTTCAAAGCGGGCTCTCGTAGCTTTGACGTCGGGTGTTTTCAGGTCAATTATCGATGGCATGGCAAGGCCTTCCGCTCGATCGATTCGATGTTCGATCCGGATGAAAATGCGACCTATGCCGCCCGCTTCCTGAAAGACCTTTATTTCGAGCTTGGTTCGTGGCCGGCTGCGGCCGGGGCTTATCATTCCCGTACGAATGCTCTGGCCAAGGCTTATCGTGGTCGGTTCCAGACAGTGATGGCCCAGTTGGACAACCCGTCCTCACACGGGTTTTCTCGTATGTCACTCGATCCGTTCACAAGGGCCGCAGCGCCCTTGATTCCGATGCTAGTGGCCACACCCGCCACCACTGCCCTGGGCTCTCTGGTCCCGACCAATAGCACAACAACTGCATTCATCCCTTTCAATTAGGATACCTGCGTGCCCCAGTTTGACATCCGGTCCCTGTTTTCACCTACTGTCCTGTTGGCAGTGGCGCTGATGACAGTCATCGTCATGATGATCCTACCCATGCCCGCCTGGGTGCTGGACGTCGGGCTAGCCGCCTCTTTCGCGCTTGCCATCCTGATTTTCACGCTGACGCTGTTCATCGAGCGTCCGTTGGATTTCTCATCCTTCCCAACGATTCTTCTGGCATCGCTGATGTTGCGCCTGTCTCTGAACGTCTCGTCAACCAAACTGATCATCGGTCAGGGGCATACCGGACCCAACGCAGCGGGTGACGTGATCGAAGGGTTCGCCAATTTCGTCATGGGCGGCAGCATCTTTCTGGGTCTTGTTGTATTCGGCGTGCTGCTGATCGTGAATTTCATGGTCATCACCAAAGGGGCCGCCCGTATGGCGGAAGTGGGCGCTCGCTTTGCCTTGGACGGGATGCCGGGCAAGCAACTTGCCATCGACAGCGACATGTCAGCCGGGGCCATCGACCATCAGCAAGCCAAGGATCGGCGGGAACGCGAACAGCAGGAGACAACGTTCTTCGGCTCGCTCGACGGTGCGTCGAAATTTGTCAAAGGTGATGCCGTTGCCGGTCTTCTGATCACTCTTTTGAACCTTGTTGTGGGTTTGGTCATGGGGGTGATCGTGCACGGAATGCCGGTGTCTTCGGCGTTCGAGACATATGCAATCCTGACCGTCGGTGATGGTTTGGTCTCGCAGATCCCCGCGGTTATCATCTCGATTGCCTCTGCATTGCTGCTGGCGCGCGGCGGAACACAGGGTGCCACTGACAATGCCATTTTCTCCCAACTCGGGCGGCATCCGGCTGCGCTGTCTACCGTGGCAGTTCTGATGGTCCTGTTTGCGCTGGTGCCCGGCCTGCCTTTCCTGCCGTTCATCCTCGGTGCAGCTGTGCTTGGATATGCGGCCTACAGAATTCGGAAAAAGCAGAAAGAAACGGACCCGTCATTGCATTCGCAGGCGACCGAAACCGAGGTGCCTTTCTCGCAGGCCATTGGTGATATTCTGGATCTGGATGACGTGCACCTTGAATTCGCACCTGATCTGGTAAGTCTGGTGCTGAATCCCGGGACCGGGTTGGATGCCCGCATCGCCAATATGCGCACCTACGTGGCGTCCACCTTCGGATTGATCCTACCGGAAATTCGTCTGACTGATCGAGCCGACCTGCCAACCGGAACCTATGTGATCAAGGTTCAGGGGGTCGAACAGGCGCGCGGCGTTCTGAACCCCGATCTGGTTCTGGCTCTGGTTCAGGACGGGTTCGATCTGTTGCCCGAAGGCAACGACGTGACAGAGCCGGTTTACGGCGCGCCTGCCCGTTGGATCCTGCCCAAACATCAGGAGGACGCGGCGTTGAACGGGGCCACCATAGTCTCACCGCCCGAGATCCTGGCCACGCATCTGCTTGAAATTATCAAACAAAACTTCTCGCGCCTGCTGACCTTGAAATCCCTGCGCCGCCTCCTGACCGAAATGACCCGCCTGAGCGACCCGGTACGGGCTGAGGCAAACCGCAAGCTTCTGGATGAATTGATCCCCGACAAAGTTCCGATCGACACATTGCACGTCGTTCTACGACTACTTTTGGAGGAACGGGTTTCGATCCGGAACATGGCCCTGATCCTTGAAAGTGTGGCCCAGGCACGGCTGACAACCACCCAACCCGAAACCATATGCGAATTGGTGCGCCAGCGTCTCGGATTTCAGCTGGTCGCAGACATGAAGCGCGAAGACGGTTCAATCCCGCTTATCCAACTGGCTCCCGAATGGGAAGAAACGTTCACCACCTATCAGGTTGACGCACCCAGCGCAGGGTTGGATGTCGCACTGCCGCCGAACCTGTTTAACAAGCTGGCCGACGGCATGGTCAGCAGTATCGCCAGATCTGCTGATAACGGTCTGTTTCCTGCAGTCGTGACCTCGACCCGGCGACGCCGATTGCTGCGTACGATCATGTATGCGCGCGGCATTTCAAACCCGGTTCTTTCTTTTGAGGAGATCGGATTGGAAGCCAAACCTGCGCTGGTAGGAACTGTTCCCGCGTGATCGCTTTGCCGCCAGAATTGTTGACGCAGCTGGCCGAACCGCTCTGGCAGGCCTTTGCGGTGTTTCTGCGCGTCTCTGCTTTGGTTTCACTGCTGCCCGCTTTCGGCGAGCGCAGCATTCCAACACGGATGAAACTGGGGATTTCCGTCGCCTTTACCCTGATCATTTTTCCGGCAACCCAACCTTTCGACCTGTCTCCCAGCCTCAGGACGCTGGGACGGTTAGTTGGGACAGAAATCCTGATTGGACTGGCGCTTGGAACAGGGTTGCGGCTGTTTGTTTTGGCACTGCAAACCGCCGGATCCATTGCCGCGCAATCCACGTCATTGTCGCAATTGCTGGGTGCAGCGGCCGCTGATCCTGTTCCGGCGATGGGATATCTGCTGACGATCGCGGGGATAACGCTTGCCGTCATCATGGGCTTGCACGTTCGGGCCGCGCAATTCCTGATCCAGAGTTATGCCTTATTCCCCATGGGGTTGGCACCAAGCTCGGCAGACTTGTCCCATTGGGGTGTGCAACAAATCTCACGCAGCTTTGGTTTGGCCTTCTCGCTGGCAACGCCATTCGTTATCGCCTCGTTGATCTACAATCTTGCACTTGGGGTTATCAACCGGGCCATGCCGCAATTGATGGTCGCCTTTGTGGGCGCGCCAGCAATAACATTTGCCGGGCTGTTTCTGCTGTTTGCGGGCGCTCCATTGATCGCCTCTGTTTGGTCTGACGCGCTGATTGCCTTCTTCATGAACCCGATCGGAGGCCAGCGATGAGCGGTGCCGATGACGACAGCGACAAGTCATACGAGCCGACGCCACAAAAGCTTCAGAAAGCTCGTGAAGAGGGTGAGGTTCCCAAGTCCAACGACTTGTCGGTTGTTGCGGCATATACCGGGCTGCTGGTCGCATTGTTGGCAGCAGGGCAGTACCCCGTCACGCAGCTGGGGAATCTGTTCATGGTCCTGATAGACCAATCCGACCAGATTGCGAACCTTCTGAACACCGGGCCTGCAACAGCGACGGTTGCCGGAATTCTGAGCGGCGCATTGCCACCCATTGCCGTGCTTTTCTGCCTGCCCGCGGTGGCCGTTCTGTTAAACCTGATTGCCCAGCGCTCACTGGTATTCGCCCCCAGCAAACTGAAGCCAAGGCTTTCGCGGATATCCCTTGTTTCGAATGCCAAAAACAAATTCGGGCGCGGTGGTTTGTTCGAGTTTGCCAAGAGTACAACCAAACTGGTGATTTACAGCCTGTGCCTCGCACTTTTCATCAAATCGAACTTGGTTGAAATTCTGTCTGCCAGCGCGGCCCCGGCAAAGTCATCCATACTGCTGATGATGAACCTGTTGTTTCGCTTCCTGTTCATTGTGGTAGCCATCGCCCTGGGCATCGGCGTTATCGACTTTCTGTGGCAATACGCCGAGCACATGCGCAAGAACCGCATGTCGCGCAAAGAGATCCAGGATGAAACTAAGGACGCCGAAGGCGACCCGTATGTAAAGCAACACCGCCGTCAACGTGCGCAGGAGATCGCCTCCAGCCAGATGATGGCAGATGTTCCGGGCGCGGATGTTGTTATCGTTAACCCCACCCATTTTGCCGTTGCACTGAAGTGGTCCAGGGCTACTGGCAGCGCACCTGTTTGTGTCGCCAAGGGTGTGGATGCAGTAGCCGCTTCAATCCGTTCTGCTGCGGCTCAGGCCGGCGTTCCGATCCGCTCGGATCCTCCGACGGCGCGTGCGCTTCACGCAACTGTCGACATCGGGCAGGAGATCGCCGAAGAACATTATCGCCCTGTTGCCGCTGCAATCAGGTTCGCCGAAGCGATGCGGAAACGTTCAAGGGAGCAGATCCGTTGAAGGACACTCAGTTAAGCGGGCTGGAAAAAATAGCCGACGTCGCTTTCCAGAAGCAATTTCAGACACTCCGCCCGATCCTCGAGGCCGAGGCCAGGATTCAGCACCAATTGGCGAAACTGGATCTTCAGCTTGACCAGATGCGCAAAGCCAGCGGGTTAATCGAAGGATATCAGATATCGGGGGCCGACATTCTTTGGAATGGCTGGGAATCTGCCACGCGCCGCACGTTGAATATGCGACTTGCCCAAACACGCGCTCAGAAAATTGCCGGTCTGGAAGCGCTCAGAATTGCATTTGGCCGCAAACAAGCCGTCGCAACCCTGCGGGAGCAGCAGCTGAAAAGCCATCGGCAGGCCGTCGTGCGAAAGCAAACCCGTTAATGCTGGCCGGATCCGCGCCGTGAAGCGACCTTCGTCAGGTATCTTGACGGTTCACGCTCATGATCAGCACTTTTGAAACATCTTCACCCAGTTCTTTTTTTGCCACTTCCAACAGGGACTTACGCAAGACATCCAGATTTCGGGATTCTGTGAAAGTCCCATCAAATCCCCCGGTATTTGCGTGATCAAACAGAACCTGAAGAAAGCCATCCCGCAGCTTGGGTTCAATGGAATAAAAAGTTTCTTCAATTGCTGTGTTCGCCTCAAGGCTGAGGGACAAAGTGACCATCGCTTCGATCTCGTCGTCCGCAACCACCGGAACGACAAAATGTTTGGTCAACTTTAAATACCCATAGGCTGGCTTTTTTTCCTTTGGCTTTTCAGACTTCTCGTGATCGGCTTTCTCTTCTTTTGCCACTTCCTTTTCAGCAGCAGTATTGTCAGGCTTGCCCGAAGGTGACAGAAACAGCCCCGCACCGACACCCGCACCCAGGCCGACAGTCAGGAAAACGACTGGAACCAGTTTTGCTATCATGGTCGCACCTCAGAACGGCAAGAGTGAATCAAGAATTTGCTGGCCGTATCGGGGTTGCTGAACATCCGTAATCTGACCTCTTCCGCCATAAGACACTCGCGCCGAGGCGATCTTGTCGTAGGTAACTTCGTTTTGACGCGAGATATCCTGAGGACGCACATACCCGGCCACCAAAAGCTCGCGCAGCTCAAAATTGACCCGCAGTTCCTGCGAGCCGGAAATCGAAAGAACCCCGTTCGGCAGAACATCCAGAACCGTCGCGGCGACACGCAGCGTCAGTTTCTCGTTTCGCCTCACAGATCCCCGCCCGGAGCTTGAGGAATCCGCTTCGATTGACACAGCATCATCCAGCGATGCCCCGTCAGGTAGGTGCTTTTGTACGCGCTGGGGCAAGCCAAAGAGGCCAGGAACCTCAAGGTTTTCCGAGCCTGACCTGGACCGTCTGGTGTTGTTTGATATCTCAGCTTTTTCATCCAGCTCGATGACCACTGTCAGTATGTCACCTTTCTTGATCGCCCGCTGGTCGCCCAGCAACGATTGCTGCCCTCCGCTCCAAAGAGATGAGCGGTCAACAGTGCGTTGTGGTTGCGTGTGCAAGGGCAGACCCGGCCACAGCATGGCAACCTGCTCGGGAGACTTTTCGCTTGGTGTAAAACTCGGCGGCTTGCCAAGATGATCCAGACGGCCACACGCGGCCAAAGACAAAGCTATAAGAAGAAGAGTTTTCGACAGTCCGGTCATCACTTAACCTCGACTTGGCCATCCGCGCGGATTTGGCCGGTTACTGTTGTTCTGGACGACAGGTTCATGACCCGGATGCGGTCCCCGGCAGCACCGCGTCCCAAGGCGCGGCCTTCCGCAGTTATCGACAAGGCTTGGCGGTCGAATATCAGGACGACCAGATCGTTGCGGTCAACGATAGCGGGGGGGCCTACATCAATTTCTCGGACCGGCCTGCCAGGATACAGTGCCACCTGCGCCTCTTGCCCGATCAGAAAATCAGGGTCAGCCACTGCGCCGGGGACATCCGTCGGGCTTGTTCTCAAATCCGCTGCGGAAATGATTTCCTTGGCCCGGATCGTGCGTGTTGGAACCACAATGTCAGCCTGCGCTGCAAGTGGAGCCAGTAGTGCCAAGTATGTGCCGAGTCCTCGCATCATCGCACCTGCGTTGTCGCGCTCATCATTTGATCCACTGCCGAGATGACTTTGGCATTCATCTCATAGCCGCGCTGCGCCTCGATAAGTTCGGTTACCTCGCGCACTGCATCGACTGAGCTGTCTTCCAGATAGCCCTGCCGCAATGTGCCCAACCCATCACTTCCCGGAGTTCCCAACACCGGGGCACCAGATGCCTCGGTCTCCTTGAACAGATTGCCGCCAATGGCTTCCAGCCCCTTGGCGTTCGAAAAGCTGGCAAGGACAAACTCACCCAGCAACTGCCCCTCGGGAGAGTCGTCGAAATATGCGTAGACCTCGCCCGCGGCATTGATTGAAATTGACCTTGCGTCGTCGGGAACGGTGAGTTCCGGCGAAACCGCATAACCGTCGGAGGTGACAATCAGACCCTCTGCCGACCGCTTGAGGCTGCCGTCACGTGTATACGCGGACTGACCGCTGGGCAGCGTGACTTCCAGATATCCGCGCCCCTCGATCGCCACGTCCAGATCACTGCCGGTGGCTGACAAAGCACCTTGTTCCAGTTGCACGGTAACAGCTGCGGGCCGCACGCCAAGACCAAGTTGAATACCCGTTGGCAATACTGTTCCGTCCGAGGCGTTTACAGTTCCGGCGCGCGCCATCTGTTGATAATGCAAATCGGCAAATTCGGCCCGGCGGGCGTTGTAGCCGGTGGTGTTCATGTTTGCCAGGTTGTTCGAAATCGTCTCGACCCGCATCTGTTGCGCGGTCATTCCGGTGGCGGCAATTTTCAGGGCTCGCATGTCAAACTCTCCTTATTCCGTTCAGCGCATCAGCGCCTTGAGCGCCCCGCGCACGCGTTCGTCTTCGCTGTCAAGAAAACTCTGCCCCAGCTCATACGCGCGCTGGATTTCCACCAAGCGGGTCACCTGCTGAATGGCATTGACGTTTGAACCTTCGAGAAAGCGATGCAAAACAACGGGTTCATCAACCGGGTCTATCGCACCGTTGGCACGAAACCGCGTATTTCCTTCGCGGACCAGCTCCTGCGGATCAGTAACATTGAAAACGCCCAATTGGCCCAGAAACTGGCCGTTGACACTCAACGTTCCATCACTGCCGACATCAATCGAAGCTGCATCGGGCGGGATAAAGACAGGGGCACCGTTGGCAT
Organism: Ruegeria sp. AD9; assembly: GCF_056542305.1. Classification (NCBI taxonomy): domain Bacteria; kingdom Pseudomonadati; phylum Pseudomonadota; class Alphaproteobacteria; order Rhodobacterales; family Roseobacteraceae; genus Ruegeria; species Ruegeria sp. AD9. The sequence goes on along the minus strand of NZ_JBQFZP010000010.1, from coordinate 90,107 downwards.
CCAGAACGCGTGCGCCATCCATCGCAACCAGATCGCCTTCGGCGTTTGGCGAGAAGCTGCCCGCGCGCGTCAAACGGTTACCATCCGGGGTTTCAACCATGAAAAACCCGTCCCCTTCGAGGGCGAAATCAAACTGCCCTCCGGTTTCCGTAAGAACGCCTTTTTGCAACGATGTGTTACGCGCCTCGGCCCGGCTCATGGAGAGGGACGGATTGTTCGGCATGTCCCGCACGTATTCCGAAAATACCAGCCCTTGCTGGCGATATCCGGTCGTGTTGGCGTTTGCGATGTTATTCGCCACCAGCCGCATTTCATTCATCAGCCCGGACTGGCGGGACAGGGTGACGTAAGCCGTGTCCATCAGCGGCCTCCTGCAATCAAGGGAACAAGTGTTCCGGTAAAAAACGTAACAAGGGTCTGAGTCATGAACCCCATCGAAATCCAGAACACGACGACAATGGCGATCAATTTGGGAACGAAAGTCAGGGTCATCTCTTGAATCGAGGTCAGCGCCTGGAACAGACCGACAATCAGGCCAGAAACCAGCGCCACGGCAAGGATCGGGACGGATGTGATGACCGCAACCCACAACGCCTGACGAACGATGTCATAAAAAAGCCCTTCGCTGAGCATCGGGTCAGACCGGCATTCTTAGGATTTCCTGATAGGCTTCGACCACTTTGTTGCGGACGATCACCGCGGTTTCTACCGCCAGTTCGGTCTGGGCCAGCGCCTGAACAAGTGCATGGGGATCAGCCTGACCGACCATCGCAGACTGAGATATCTGTTCGCTGTGTCTCAGCGTGGTTGCAAAGTCCTGAAAGGTCGCCCTCAATCCTTGTGCCGCCCCGCTATGATCGGGATCGGCCTGTGTGGCAGAGCGTGCGCCGGCATAATTCTGCGCGGCGTTGAGTGATCGGATATCCATTCTGGTTGTCCTTATTTTCTGAGCAATTCCATCAGCGACGACGACATCTGCCGCGTCTGATCAAACATCTTTAGATTGGCCTCATAACTGCGCTGGGCTTCCCTGGCGTCCGCGATTTCAATCATCAAATCGACGTTGGAGCCTTGGTAGTGACCACTTTCATCTGCCAACGGATGACCGGGGTCGTAGATGCGGCTCAGCGAACGCTGATCAAGCGTCACGCGGCCGGCCTGCACCATGTCCCCACCGTTTTTCTGCACGGTTTCAAACGGTACGGTCTTGCGCCGATAGCCGGGCGTGTCTGCGTTCGAGATGTTTTCGGACACATGCCGCAACCGTGCGGATTGTGCGCGCAGGGCACTGGCTGACGCAGCAAGGGAATGGGAAAAATCGCTCATGCCTGCCGCCCCTTATCCGCGACCCAAACTGGTGCGCAGAACGTCCATCGAGGATTTGTAAATCGCCAGCGCTCGGTCATGCTGTCGTTTGACATCGACCGATTTCAGCATCTCTTCCTCAAGCGACACGCCATTGCCATTGGGATCGCCTGATGGGACAGCTTCAACCTCAGCCCAGTTTTGCGCACCCATACTGCCGTGCAGATGGCCCGGCCGCGTGGCTTCCATGGTCACGTCATGCCCGGTGGTTTCGAAAGCTTTCTGAAAGGCCTCGATATCGCGCGGTTGATAGCCCGGCGTATCCGCATTGGCCATGTTTCGCGCAATGATCGCCTGCCGTTGCCCTGCATGGGTTGCCATTGCGTACGCTGTCTTAAAGACGTTCAGGTCATAGAACATCGGGGCTTCTCCCTCGATCAATTTCAATCAAGGCTTAACCCCGATTCCTTTAGAAACCGTTTTCAGAACTCAGTTGGAGACCCCACGATGTCTGATCTCGACCCGGTACTTCTGAAACACGAACTCGACAGGATGACCGCAGTCCGTCACGTGGGGCTGGTCACCGGCGTCGCACAGGGTCTGATCGAGATCGGTGGATTGAACACGCATGCCCGGGTCGGGGATTTGCTGACATTGCGGCGGCGCGTCGGGTCCGATCTTGCGGGCGAGGTGCTTCATGTCAGTGCTGGCCATATCAAAATGCTTCCCAATGCGGCGCCCGACGGCGTGAGCCTGGGGGATCGCGTCTACCTTGACCCATCACCGGATTTTGCACCAGGATTGCACTGGCTTGGACGGGTAATCGACCCCTTTGGCAGACCCTTGGATGGAAAGCCGTTGCTGAGCGGATCGCAGACGCGCGATATCATGCAGGCCCCTCCACCAGCCGTGGCGCGCAAACCGTTGGGGCAGAGGATGGGCACCGGTTTGTCGGTTCTCAACACTGTGTTGCCCGTCGTGCGCGGTCAGCGGGTGGGGTTGTTCGCCGGGTCGGGTGTCGGAAAATCGACCCTGCTTTCCACACTGGCTAGGTCCATGCAGGCCGATGTCGTCGTAGTCGCGCTTATTGGCGAACGCGGACGCGAGGTGAATGAATTTGTCGCGCAGGCCATTGGCCCCGAAGTCATGAAGCGCACGATCGTGGTGGCTGCCACCTCTGACCAGTCGGCGTTGGCGCGCAGGCGGTGCGCCTGGTCGGCCATGTCGATGGCTGAGTATCTGCGGGATCTGGGGCTGAACGTTCTTTTTTTGGCTGATTCTGTGACCCGCTTTGCCGAAGCGCATCGTGAAATTGCTGTTTCTATGGGGGAATCGCCGTCTATGCGGGGATATCCACCCTCTGTCACACCCCTGATCGCCAGTCTTTGCGAACGCGCAGGCCCCGGAACGCAGGAACAGGGGGATATTACCGCAGTGTTCAGCGTTTTGGTGGCAGGTTCGGACATGGATGAACCCATCGCTGACATTCTGCGCGGCGTTTTGGACGGGCACATTGTGCTCAGCCGCGACATCGCCGAACGGGGGCGTTTCCCGGCCATTGACGTCAGCAGATCAGTGTCGCGGAGCCTGCCAGGAGCCGCATCCGAGGCCGAGAACCAGATGATCACAGAAACCCGAAAACTCGTGGGCAGTTACGAGCAGTCCGAAGTGATGATCAAGGCCGGGCTGTATGCCGAAGGGTCTGACCCGCTGCTGGATCAGGCCGTTCGCATCCATGAGGAACTGGACGCCTTTTTTGCCAAACCGGAAGCTGAGGGAATCGAAAACAGTTTTGATCGCCTGTCATTGATACTGCGCCGTGCATCAATCAGCTTGCCACGCTAGGCGAAACTCTGAACAGTTTTAAGTATTAAGGCCACCTTAAGACCTGCTCTGCTAGGCAGATAGTCGGGTGATAATATAGGTGGTGGAGATGGGTGCGCAGACCAATGCGGCGCCAATCATCATCAAGAAGAAGCGTGTATTGGGTGGTGATGGTCACCACGGCGGGGCGTGGAAAGTTGCATATGCCGACTTTGTCACGGCCATGATGGCCTTCTTCATGTTGATGTGGCTGCTGAACGCGACAACTGAACAGCAACGCAAAGGATTGGCGGATTACTTCGCCCCGACAATCCCTCTGAGCCCCGAATCCGGCGGCGGAGACGGTGCCTTTGGCGGCGACAGCATGTTGTCGGAAAAGACGTTGCTGCGGGATGGTGCCGGGGCCAGCACCAAACACGCAACTGAATCCCGTCAGGCGCGCGGATCAACCGGTGTGAACGCCAACGGTGGTGGCAAAGGTGACTCCGAAGACTTCTCGACGCTTGAAGCTCAGCTTTTGGGGCGAACCGGTGAAAGCGAGGTGTCGGATAAGCTTCTCAGGCATATCGTGACACGCGTCACCGACGAAGGATTCGTCGTTGATCTATTCGATACGGATACCCAGTCATTGTTCGAATCCGGTTCCGAGAAACCAACCGGGATCATGCGGGCGCTTGCTTTGATCATAGCGCGTTCTTCGGATCTGGTGACCAACCCGATTGCAGTCACAGGCCATGTCAGCGCATCTCCTGTTGTGCAGGTTCGCAATACCACCTGGGATCTGTCCACTGCCCGAGCGCAATCAGTCCGCCAGCTGTTACAGGACAAAGGCGTGGCGGCAAGCCGTATGGATCGCATCACAGGTCATGCTGACCGAAAACTCTTCACCGACAATCCGATGGCGGTTCGGAACAACAGAATCGAAGTGATATTTCTGCGTCGACCCTAAAGGATAGAACGCATTTTACCTGTTAGCGCGCTGTTAAGGGGCAGCGCGTTACCTGTTGCATCGAAGCTTGACGCAACAGAAGGGCGCGCCAATGACCATTTCCTCTTCGCTGAATGCCGGTGTGGCGGCGTTGAAGTCCAACGCCAACAGGCTGGCCACGATTTCCGACAACATCGCAAACTCTTCTACCTACGGATACAAACGGGTGGAAACTGACTTTCATTCGATGGTCACGTCTGGTCAGGGTGGCAGTTATTCGGCAGGGGGCGTGCGCACGACCAGCCAGCGCATGATTGACCAGCGCGGATCACTGGTGACCACCAGCAACTCTACCGATTTGGCAGTGCGCGGACGCGGCATGTTGCCGGTGCGCTCCAGCTCGCAGGTCGGCGCAAATTCCAACGAGATGTTGCTGACGACCACGGGTTCCTTCCGGACCAATGACGAAGGATATCTGGTGACCGAATCCGGCCTTGTTCTCTTGGGATGGCGTGCTGCGGCAGACGGGTCCATCCCGCCCGTTCCACGCGACACGCCCGCTGCGCTTGAACCAATTCAGTTGAGCGTCAACCAGTTGTCCGGTGCCCCGACGACAAAGATGAACCTGCGTATGAACCTTCCCGCAACGGCAACAGATGCGGGTGCGCCTGGTGACACACAGCCTTTATCGGTCGAGTATTTCGACAATCTCGGAAAATCCGAAAGTATTGATATCCAACTGATCCCGACCGTTCCGGCAACCGGCAGCAGCAATGAATGGACCATGGTTCTGCGCGACTCGGCATCCGGCGGCGTGGTTATCGGGGAATATACTTTGACCTTTACCGACAACCGAACAGCCGGGGGCACTCTGGCCAGCGTCACCCCTGTAACCGGCGGCGCCTACGATCCGGCAACCGGCAGTGTCATGGTCAACGTCGCTGGCGGCCCGATGGAGGTCAATATCGGGCTGATCGGCGATGCCGATGGCATTACTCAGCTATCCGATACATTCGCTCCGGTTTCAATCACGCGGGACGGCTCTGCCGTTGGTACGATGACCAGCGTTCAGGTCGATGAAAGTGGCTATGTCTATGCATTCTACGATACCGGTGTCAGCCGCCGAATGTTCCAGATCCCGCTGGCCGATGTTCCCAATCCCAACGGCCTGACGGCACTGGACAGTCAAACCTACGCGCCATCCCGCGAAAGCGGCACGTTCTTTCTGTGGAACGCGGGCGAAGGCCCAACCGGAGATATCGTTTCTTTCGCGCGCGAGGAATCCACCACGGATGTGGCAACCGAGCTGACATCACTGATCCAGACACAACGCGCCTATTCATCCAGCGCCACGGTGATCCAGACGGTGGACGAGATGCTTCAGGAAACGACCAACTTGAAGCGCTGATCCAGGCACTGACCAAAGGAAAGGAGCAGCCTCATGAATATGTCGACGGCACTCAATAACGCATTGGGCGGGCTGACAGCGGCCAGTCGCGGGGCCGCTGTGGTGTCGGGGAATATCGCGAATGCCCTGACACCAGGCTATGCGCGCAGGTCCCTTGAACTGGCGACAAGCCCCATAACTGGCAATGGCGTGCGTACGGTTGGGGTGATCCGGCATCAGGATCCGGTTCTGACGGCCAACAGACGATCGTCAGACGCCGAGCTTGCCTTTCAATCCGCCATCTCAGATTTCCGTTCACGGTTCGAAAACCTTGTGGGAACAGCAGACGGCACGCCATCCCTTGCCAGCCGTATGTCTGCCTTGGAAAACAACTTCATCACCGCAGCCAGTCTCCCCGACTCGATCGAAAGACTTGATCAAGTGGCGCGCGCGGCGAGCGATCTTGCGGCAGAGCTGAATGCGGCTTCTGAAGGCGTGCGACAGGCACGCTCGGACGCGGACCGCAAGATAGGCGCTCAGATCGAAAGCCTGAACCTGGTTCTGAAAGACATCGAAATTTTGAACGCAAAGATTCCGGCCATTCAGAATTCCGGCGGCGATATCGGGGCCTTGCTGGATCAACGGCAAGTCCTGATCGATCAGGTCAATACCCTGATCCCGGTCAACGTTGTGCCACGCGCCAACGATCAGGTATCGCTCTATTCAGACGGCGGGTTGATACTTCTGGAAGGTAAGGCGTCCGAGTTCACCTTCTCCACGACCGGTGAGACGAAACCCCACATGACGGTTGCAAATGGCCTGCTGTCCGGATTGGCTATGAACGGCAATCCGGTGCGCACCAGCGGGGACACTGCGCAAATCCGCGGTGGCGCATTGGCAGCCCAGTTTTCGGTCCGTGATGAATTAGCGGTTGAGGCACAGTTGCAGCTTGATACCGTTGCCCGCGATCTTATCGAACGATTTGAAACGCCGGGCTTGGATCCCACGGCACTCGCGACAGATCCCGGTTTGTTCACAGACAACGGAAATCAGTTCGACCCGATAACCTTTGTCGGGCTGTCATCGCGCATTTCGCTGAATTCGGTTGCAGACCCCGACAACGGCGGCGACAGCTGGAAGCTCCGCGCCGGGCTGGGTGCCGCAACACCGGGCGATCCCGGGCAAGCGTCGCAACTGCATGCTTTCGGTGCCATTATGAGCGATGCGCGCGCCGTACCGGGCGGGCTGTTTGGCACTGGAAACATGCGCGCCGCCGAGTTGACCGAGGCGCTTATGTCGAAAGCCGGGGCGCAATCTCACGCCGCGGAGCGGCGGAAGGCATTTGCCAGCAACAGCCAACAACAAATGTCACAGATTGAGGCCGAACAAGGCGTCGATACGGATCAGGAACTACAGCGCCTCATGCAGATCGAACAGACATACGCAGCAAACGCACGTGTCATCTCGGTCGTCGATGAGCTTATGGAAACGCTTCTGAGGTTATGAGCATGAACTTGACTGCCATCGGCGATCTGGCGCGCGGTATGACCCTTCGCACTCGCGCCACTGAAATCAAAACACAGATTGAAACCCTCTCTTACGAGATGTCCACCGGCAAAGTGCAGGACATATCTGGCCGGCTTGGCGGAGATTACTCTCAGATCCTGGATTTGGACCGTTCGCTTGCCAGACTCGACGCCTTTGGCATCGCCACAGCCGAAATGGCCCTGTTCACGGATGCCATGCAGTTGAGCCTGAAGACATTTGGAGATTCGGTTGGCGAAATAACCGCGTCTCTGTTGGCCTACGGGACGGCCAATCAGCCTGTAAATCATGCACAGGCGTCAGATCATGCCAGGAATGAGCTCGACACGATGGTATCGGCGTTGAACACGCGGGTTGGTGGACGCAGTCTGTTTTCGGGTACAGCCACGGATGTCTCGCCACTGCCATCGACCGACACGCTGTTGGCTGCGTTGAAGACACAACTGACGGGGGCCATGACCGTCTCCGACATACGCCTGGCTGCCGATACATGGTTCAATAGCCCTGCCGGGTTTGACGCCATGATTTATCAGGGTGCGAACACCACGCTCTCTCCTATGCAGATCTCGGAAAATGAAAGCGTTACGCTGCCACTCACGGCAACCAACCCGGCATTCAAGGCAGCCCTAAGGGATGTTGCCGTAGCAGCATTAGCCACTGACAATTTGTTGGCCCTTTCTTCCGACCAGCGCACCGCCCTGTTCACGCAGTTGGGCGTCGATCTGGCGAACGCACAGGATGCCACAGTAAACCTGCGTGCCCAGGTCGGCAGCGCCGAGGCCCGCATCGAACAGGCCGCCACGCGCAATTCGATGACCCGAACCAGTCTGGAATTCAGCCGGAACGAGCTGATCGCAGCAGATCCCTATGAAACAGCGGCGAAATTGCAAACGGTGCAGTTTCAGCTGGAAAGCCTCTATTCGGTGACCGTTCGCAATGCGAACCTTTCACTGGTGAATTTCCTGAGATGAGGGCGCTGATACTTCTCCTGATCCTTCTTCCCGGTATGGCCTGGGCGGGGGCAATCCGCCTCAAGGACCTCGTGGATTTCGATGGTGTCCGAGGTAATGATCTTGTGGGTTATGGCCTGGTTGTCGGTTTGAACGGAACCGGTGACGGATTGCGCAACTCCCCTTTCACCGAAGAGATCATGTCCAACATCCTGGAGCGTTTGGGTGTCAACGTAACGGGCGAGGATTTCCGGCCTAAGAATGTGGCAGCCGTCTTGGTGACAGCCAGTCTGCCGCCTTTTGCCAGAGTCGGCGGCCAAATCGATGTAACGGTTTCGGCGATAGGCGATTCAAACAGCCTATTGGGTGGGACGCTGGTTATGACCCCACTTAACGCAGCAGACGGGCAAATCTATGCGGTTGCACAAGGCACAATCCTTGCAGGTGGCGTTTCCGCTGAAGGAGAGGCCGCGTCGGTCGTGCGCGGGGTACCAACCTCGGGTGTGATCCCGTCCGGCGCGCGTGTTGAGCGTGAAATTGAGTTCGACTTGTCAACTCTGACCCAAATGCGCCTGGCATTGAGAGAACCCGATTTCACCACGGCCGCGCGTATCGAATTCGCCATAAATACCGAGTTCAACAGAGCTGTGGCAATCATGCGCGATTCAGGCACGGTTGAGCTCAACATTGCTGCAACTCAGGCAGTATCAACGGCCCATGCCATCGGGCGTATCGAGAATATTTTGGTCGAGCCGGAAGCAAAAGCGCGTGTGGTGGTCGATCAGCGGTCCGGCACTATCGTTATGGGGCAGGAAGTCCGGATATCGCGTGTGGCTGTCTCTCAGGGTAACCTGACCCTGACAGTTCAGGAAGCGCCGATTGCCGTGCAACCCAACCCGTTTGCCAAGGGCGAAACAGTGATCGTGCCGCGCACTATTGCGGGGATCGAAGAGGAAGAAGGAACTGGCCTTGCCGAAATCCCCGAAGCTACGACCCTGTCCGAGGTTGTCGCAGGCCTGAACGCGCTGGGGGTGTCGCCCCAGGATATGATCGACATCTTGAAAACCATCAAGGCGGCGGGTGCCTTGCACGCAGAATTTGTCGTCAGGTAGCCGGCATCTCTGGCCCAACGGGCGTGCTGCGAACACGCCCGCGACGTTAAGGCCTATTTCGACTTCCAGCTGTCCAGCCAGCGCTGAAATCTGTTTCGGCGTTCTTCAATCGCGTCGCCGGCAGCATAAAAGCCGTCTTCCACATTCTCGATCATCGGATCAATTCGGGCCTTCCGGAACCTGCGCCAGCGCACCCAAACCGCCCAGACCAGCGCGGCAAAAATTGTCAGGAAAATGATGTTGAACCAGGGAATGACCTGCACATCTGGCCCTTCCACATGTTTGATGAAAATGGCGTTGGGGAAGATCGACATAAACTCGTTACGCCATCCGTAATGGGTCACGACCACCCATTTCGGGTTTTCCTTGGTCGATTTCGCATCATTGGCTTCGGTGTAAAGGTTCGCCGTGTCGAACTTGAAGTAGGGTGGCCACCCCCATCCGGTGTCTTCGTTTCGGTACACGATCGGCTTGCCATTTTCGCGCACGGCCTGAATGAATTGCACATCCCGGTTAGACAGGCTGTTGGATTGGTCTTCGGGTTCGGACCAGAAAATCCGTGTCCAGTCGTTCAGATCCTGCCGCTCTTCGTAGGTGTTTACGATACGCACAACATCATGTTGCGGCAGCGAGTATTGCAGGACCGCCGCGATCGTTCCCCAGAAGATGATGATGAACGCCCATTTCACATAGGCCATGCCTAAACCCTCACATGTAATTCACGATATAGATCAGCGCGCCAATCGCCACCCATGGCACAATATAGACACCCAGGATCAGTTTGCGCCGGAACGAATTGTCATACACATGCAGCCCGCGTTCGACAAAGGCGTCCTTATTGCCCGACTTGCCCTTCTCGTCCCACCAGCTTTCCAGTTTACGACGGCGTATCCCGCGCGAGTAGAAAGACAGCGCGACATAGGCGATCGTTTGGATCACCAACAAGATCAGCAAAAGGCGCAATAACCCGAACATCTCAGCCTTTCCTTACCGAACCCCACGGACCGACCCGCGCGATTATGTCATCGCTGACCCGGTCTTCGCCGCTCATGTCCGGCTCATGGCCGAACAGCGAGGCACGGGCCCCTTGCTTGTCCACCTGATACTCGCGCGCGAGGAAGTCGGCAACATAGGCTTTCTTGCTCTCGGGCCATCTGGAATAGGTGTTATAGAACAGCTCTTTGTGGCAGATGAACATCTGGCGTGGATCCAGCGGGGCCAATTCGGCCAGCAGCATATTCACCAGATCACGGTTCGGCGTGTCAGCGGCGCGCAAAGTGTAGAAATAAGCCGGATGATCCGACGTGATACGCGGCCACGGCCCCCCGTCGCTTGCCCAGCGCAGCAGTTGCGCAAGGCCGTGATAGGCTTCGGGCAAGCGATCCGAGTGATTGCGCGCCAACCGCCGCATATCGCTTCGGTCCAGCCCGGCAAGGTCGACATCCGCATCCGCCGCCGCGTCGACAGTCAGGAAATCCATCTTCTGCTGCAGGATTGCGGCGGCATCCACGCCGCGCGCCTTGACGATGGGTTCGACCAGATCATTGTAACCCAGAAACTTTGCAATCTGGTTCCGCTGCGACGGGTCAAAAACGTATTTGATCGGCAAATCGTCAGGCTTGTCACCCATGCAGATCGCCGCCGGGTGATCCAGGTCCGGGAACAGGTACAGCCCGCCGAAATGCGCCGTCCAGAAGTTGCGTTGCTCAAAATCCGTGTGGCGCAGATGGACGGGGTTGCGCGTAACGTCGCCGGTTTCCTTGGCGGTCTCGATCATCCTGGCGATCAGCACATCGTCGAACCAGGCGTCCTCGGCGGTTTTGAACTGTTCGACCATGCCCGCCAGCTGCTGCGCCTTGCGCAAGGTACCGCCTGCGGTGTCGGCCTCAATCTCGATTTTGCGCAGATTGAACAGATCGCGGGGACTGCTGAGCTTGAAAACCGAGTTCACCAGCTCTCCGGCCACGGCATCGGTGGCGGTCAGGGCGAACAGCTGCGCTTCGTTCATCTCGATGAATTCCCGCAGGATATCGCGAGAGGTCGAGAATTTGACGTTCAGCAAAGGCGCGCGTTTCTGCTCGGTCGTCAGCAGGATGAACTGCCTGTTGACCCCGTTGGGGTTGAGGTAGAGCTCGTCCTCCAACTCAATCCCCACCTCGGGTGAATAGCCCGAGATATCGACATGGAAATCCGAAAGCTGAGTGGTCTTGCCCGCCAGATGCTGCAACGCGCGGTTATACCGCTCGACCAGAACCGGGCTGGATATGTGGACGAGGTTGCCGAACATCAGGCCTTTTTCGATGAGGCGGATCATTGGTTTCTCCGGGGGCCATAGTCCGCCCAGTATTTCGGTTTTTCGACTTCGCCTACCAGCGCAGTGATGTTTGAAATCATCCAAGTATCACAGAGGAGTTTTTTGTCTTGAGGCAGCTTATCGTATTGGGCATCAAGGAGTTTGAGAGCATTAAATAGGCGTCGAAAATCGTTCCGTATCATAGGTAATCTCTCAGTGACGAGAACGCATCCTGTCAACTCTCGAGCCCATTTTGCAAACTCAATATACAGCCTCGACATCATGTCATCAGTACTTAACTCCTCGAAAAACTCTGAATAGTCGAAGTAAATATACTTGGTCTCAGCACCTTCGTACTTGTCCAGTCTTACTAGCCAATCAACGCCTTCCCAAGCATCACTGAGCAGCATATTTCGAATTTCAATGAGCAGTCTATCGAATGTCCCCGAAGCTCTTTCCTCCAAGAGTGCAGTATTCTGCTGCCGCGCCAAGTCAGCTTGTTCCGCTGCAGCAACCGCCATCTTCTGAGTGGCCTTGCGCTGCTCCTCCATTTCCTCCTTTTGCAATGAGAGAACGCGCCTTTGCTCTCCCAGTTCGACCGATTGCAGTAGAACTGTTGCGATTAGCCAAATAAAGGCGAGAACCCCGGCCAAACCAGCTAGAGTGTCTCCGACTTCGTTAGGTGGTGCAGCATAGAGATGCCGCCACTTGGGAGGACAGTCGCCGTTCGGGAATAATGCCTCATTACAAGTGGAAGCCAACCCGAACCAAGCTATCAGCGCTGCGAAGCCCACGGTGGCAGCACACGCCCACATGATCGGGTTACTTAAACGCCAGAAACCGGGTTGTTCAGTTTCTGTCATCTATCCCTACTCTCCAGATACCGCCGTTTGGCCTCCTCCATCCGGCCCATCTCGCGGACGGCGTTTTCGATGGCAACCTCGTCGCTCTTGTCGGCATAGCGGAACTCGCTGTCGGCGTAGCGGTTGATCTCTTGCATCACCATCTCGACCGTGATCGGCTGGCGCAGGTCCTCAATCATGGCCTTCTTGGTGTCGTAGTCGCGGAACAGGAACAGGTCGGGGTTCTCCATCCATTCGTCGGGCAGTTCGAAATCCATCGCACGGACCTTGACCGCGTCGGTGATGTTCTTGATCGCGCGGCCGGTGAAACGCTCATCCGCCTGCTGGATCGCCTTGAGGTAGGTGCCCAGCTTGGCGATTGTGTCCATCTGACCGATCTCGCCCGAGACCCGGTCATAGACCTGCAACAAAGCATCCTCATGCGGGCGGGAATGGCTTTCGAAACTGGCGGCGACGGCCTTTTTGATTTCCTGCGCGGCGTAAGCCTCGTGTTCGCCCAGCGGGATGTCGTGGTTGCGACCCATCAGCAGGTGCAGGATGTCGATGTAATCCTCGCGCGTTTGCGGCCCGTCCACCAGAAACCGCGCGCCCGCCCGCTGGCGCAGGGCGTCGTCCACATTCTCGGGGTAGTTCGAGAACATGCCAAAGGTGCAGTTGCCGCGCACGACGGTGTTGGCACCGGCAAAGCTCTCCATCAGAACGGCGGTGATTTCCAGTTGCCCGGCTGACGACTGACGGTCACCGCGCTTACCCGCCAGCTGGTCGATATCGTCGATGGTGCCGAACCCGATGACCGACGGGTCGATGATCGTGTTGATAAACGCCTTGGCGTTCTGGCCGGATTTGCCCTGATAGCTGTCGATATTGTCGGTGCTCAGGTTCTGATAGCGGAACGGATAGCCCGCGTTCTGGCAATACTCGTTGATCAGCCCGGCCATCATCTGGATCAGCGTGGTCTTGCCGGTGCCCGGTTTGCCGTCACCCATGAAGGTGAAGATGAACCCGCCAAGTTCCGCAAACGGGTTCAGGCGGCGGTCGAAATCGTAGGCCATCACCATCTTGGCCAGCTTCATCGCCTGATACTTGGCGATATGGTTGCCGACCACTTCGTTCGGTTTCTTGAACGTCATGGTCAAGGTGGTTGATTTTGCCTTTGAAGCGGGCTCGAACCCCCGGATCGTCAGATCGTCGGCCTCGATATGCCAGGCTGCGTTCTGGAACGGGGCCAGATAACCTGCGGACCCTGCGCGCAGGGCTGACTTCTCCATCAGTTGCTCGGCATAGGCACTGGTGGCCGCAATCAGATGGGCATCGTCCAAGGCGTATTTGGCCAGCACCTGATCCAGTTCCCACAGGGCGCCATGCAGGGCAAGTTGGCCGTTGTCGGTCAGGACCTCTTCGATCTCACCAATATCAACCGTGGTCTCACCCAGATGCGAGGACAACAGATAAGCCAGCGCGTTGCCGAACGTGTGTAACGTGATCAGCGCTTCGGCTGTCAGTACCTCTGAAAACTCGGTCTTCCGTGCGGCGGGCAGATCCCCGGCCAGGTTTGCCCGTTTCAGATCGGCCAACGGGGTCTGTTCCGCATAAGTGTCCGCCACGGCCAGAGCGACTGCGACGGCGCGGCGGATCACCTGTTGTGCAGTCGCTTGCGGCGGCGAAACCAAGGCGTCACCATCGTCCGAGGCTTCGATCCTCTCAACCAGATGCACCCCGTCTGCGCGCACGGTCCGGCGTGTCACCAACCCCGGTGTCGTCGAGCGAAACCGCCGACCGGTTGACACGCCTGGCGAGCGTTCAACGGTGGTTTCCACGGCTTTGGCGATCCGCGGCGCATGTTCGAACCCATTCAGCAAAGCGGTCGCTGCCGGATAATGCTTGCGAATATCGTCTTCGCGCAATTCCATCTGATCTGACGTCAAACTCATCTAAAAAACCGCCCTTGCTTCATCTTTTCAAAAATACTCTCGCCGAAGGCGAAAATTAGTACCTCAAAACCTGCCCCGCATTGCTGACGACGAACTTGCGCACATCTGCAAATCCCGGCGGGTTGCGTTCGGCCAGCACCTGAAACGGGCGCTGTGGCAAGATGATCGACCGTTGGGTGCGGGTGGCCCCGGTCTCCGCCCCCTGCCCGCCGAAAGGATCCAGCGCAAAAACCTCACGCTCGACAGTTGAAAACCAGCCAGCGCGTTCCTCGATGACCTCTTCGCTGTGCAACTCTTCGGTGGTCCAGGCCAGCGCCCAATCCTGCCCTTGAGGGGATTGCGCATCTTCCAACACCTGCCGCAAGGGGCCGGATTGTTCGGTATAGGCCGAGGAATACATCGGCCCCACGTGAATACGTCGCAGGTGTTTGGGGTGCAGGTCGTTGAAATCCTGATCAAAGCCCTTGGCGATGGTCACCAGTTTCAGCCCACCTAAAGACTGCGCCATCAAGTGAGCCTGCACCTCAGGCCAGCGGCGTTGGTCCTTGGGTAGGGCGGTTTTGCCTGTGTCCTCCAGCTGCATCAGATAGATGACGGGCAGGTTGATCTGGCTGTCATAGACCGCCCAGTGGATCATGAACTTGCGCCGTTCGCCTACATTCCCGATCCAGTGGCACTCAGGATCGTTGCGGGCCCAGAACAGCTGACCCTTCAGCAACTCTTCGTAGTAGAGCCGTTGAGACAGCGCAAATTGCAGCTTGGTTGGAATTTCCCGGTCGCCAATGATCGTGCGGACCATGTCGGTTTTCAAGTCATCTTCCGAGGGCATATTCGCCAGATGCACCTGCGCCTGCTGCGCGTCATTGGCCATGGTCAACAGCTCGGCCGCCACCGGAAACCCGCTGTCGCGCTTGTCCATGGCGAGGCTGCCAAAGAACCGCCCCGTGTCGCGCCCGACCAGCAGGTATTTCATCGACAGCGCGCGGAAAGTGTAGAGCAACCCCGAGAGGTAGCGCGATACGATCCGCACCTCTTGCTTGCTGATTGCGCCCTCCGCCTCCATCGTCGCGGCCACACGCAGAAGATGGACAGTGATCACCTCAAATTTGCGGAAATAGCGACGCGAGGCGAAGGAGTCAGTCAAGCCGACATGGTCTTGGCTGGGGTTAGTCATTTGCGCATACGCGAGCGGAAATTTTTGCCCTGCAGTCTTCAAGTTGAGCCACAAAAATGAAGAGGTAGAGCCCAACAACGCCGCTCACCGGCAACCCCCACCGCAAAAACAGTGGAGCTCCTAGGAACATACCTGCAAAAGGCAATGCCCACTCCTTTCTATACTTTCGCCAGAGAGCTTTTGAGAAGATTGCTTTTCCAAATGTAAACTCGCCCCCCCAACCCTCAGCAGCGTCTGATGAGGATTTCACAAAGTAAGCAATCAGAAGCTGACTGGGTAGTATGGTCCAAATCGCAACCACACTTAGAGTTGGGATATTTGCAATCAGCCCGACGCCAAACGCAATCGTTAGGGCCACCGTTATAACTGCCAATACGGCTAGAGAGATTTCTCGCGCAGAATAACGCACGCACTCATCCCCCATACAAATTCTTATCATGCTTCTCGACAATCGAGGCAAACCGGCGCGCAAACCGCTCATCCGCCTTGGCCTTTTTCTCCAGCACGTCGCGGGCAAAGACCATGTGGTCCTCGTGCGCCTCAAGCATGTCGGCCATTTTCTGGTTGGTCGCGGTACCAATAGCAGCCATTGCCGTCTGAGCCTCCTGGTCGGTTTGCACACCGATCTCGTTAATGCGATGGGCCACGTCCTGCTGCTGCGCGGTTTTCAGCGATTTGGTCAGGGCGTCATACAGCACCACGCGCTGCTGCGTGTCTGTCTGCAGCTTGTTGATCAGCACCATCTGCGTCGCCGCCTGGTTCTGGAGCGAATCGACCCAGGTCTTACCCTTTTCGATATAACGCTCCAGTGTCTGAGACTTGGCCAACTTGACCTGCTCTTCCTGAACCTTGGCGTTGTATTGCTTGTTCAGTTCGGCCAGCTGAGTTTCCAGCTGGGTGCGCGCGGCGGCGTCCTGTTCAACGCTGATCTTGTTTTCGAGCGTGATAATCGCCGGGTCCATGCCCTGAATCTCGGCCCGCAATGCTTCCAGTTCGGCCACGGTTGCCTCACGGTCATCCAGCGTGCCTGTCAGGTTGTCCTCGACCTTTACGCGTTGTTCTTCCAGCACGGTCAGCTGCCCTTGCAGCAGCTTCACGATCACATCGGATTTGGCGATCAGATCCTGCAACTTGTCGTCGATATTGGCCGTGCGCATCCGCTCTTGCCGCAGCGACTCGGATTTTCCCTTGGAAAAGATGCCAACAAACGATTCCCACCCGGTTTTCGAGCGCATCTCGTCGAAATCCTTGGAAAACGCGTTGGTAACATCGTCCAGACCCATGATCAGCTCGGCGATGTTGGCGTTCATCACCTCAGTGTGGGCGTGAACATCCTCGAGCGTGGCATTTTCGATGTCGATATCGGCCTCGGCCGTTCCAATCTTGGCCCGCGCCGCTTCGATGCGCGAGGTCAGCCCCTCAATCTGCGACTGGCTTTCGCGCACTTTCGTTTGCGTTTCTTTGATGAGCGCTTCGAATTGCTGGTTCGACATCTCTGCTGTCCTTTTTTTCTTTAATTACCCAATAAGATAGGAAATGTTACGGTCATTTACATCCCCTTGAGTCCAAAAATCACGCAAACTCTGGCAAACTTGGGGTGGAAAGAAAAGCCGCGTGATCGCAACCTGACGTAGAACTCAACGCTGCGACTATGCTGCAACGATTAGGTCCGAAAATAATTTGATCAAAACTGGGCTGATCGACCTGTATCAGTGGCCATAGACAAAGCCTTCAACACCTGATTGGGTGCGCCAACTCAATTTCTGCGCGGAGAATGACATGCTGGACGCAACGACTGATCTAAAATCAATTCTGAAGAACCCAGGCCTGCTTGTAACCAAAGCCTATATCGGCGGTCAGTGGGTGGATGGTGACAACGGAACGTTCGACGTGACCAACCCGGCCCGGGGCGATGTGGTGGCCAAAGTGGCCGATGTCAGCCGCGCGCAGGTTGCCGGAGCAATCGCACAGGCCGAAGCCGCGCAAAAGGAATGGGCCAAGCTGACCGGCAAGGAACGTGCCGTGATCCTGCGGCGCTGGTTCGACCTGATGATGGAGAACGCCGAAGATCTGGGCAAGATCCTGACCGCAGAACAGGGTAAACCGCTGGCTGAGGCCATCGGCGAAATCGGCTATGGCGCGTCCTTCATCGAGTTTTTCGGTGAAGAAGCCAAGCGAGTGTATGGCGAGACCATCCCGGGACATCAGCGCGACAAGCGGATCATGGTGCTGAAACAGCCCATTGGTGTGGCGGCTTCGATCACACCCTGGAACTTTCCAAACGCCATGATCACGCGCAAGGCAGGGCCGGCGCTGGCGGCGGGGTGTGCCTTTGTTGCCCGCCCGGCGGCAGAAACACCACTGTCCGCGCTGGTTCTGGCGCTTCTTGCGGAACAAGCCGGCGTGCCAGCTGGTGTCTTCAACGTGGTGCCTTCATCCCAGGCCAGCGAGATCGGCAAGGAGTTCTGCGAAAACCCCGGTGTGCGCAAGTTGACCTTTACCGGCTCGACCGAGGTGGGGCGTATCCTGCTGCGGCAAGCTGCTGATCAGGTCATGAAATGCTCGATGGAACTGGGCGGCAATGCACCCTTTATCGTGTTTGATGACGCCGATCTGGATGCTGCGGTCGAAGGCGCGATGCTGTGCAAATTCCGCAATAACGGCCAGACCTGTGTCTGCGCCAACCGCATCTATGTACAGGCCGGTGTTTACGACGCGTTCGCTGCCAAACTGAAAGCGGCAGTTGAAGCCCTGAAAATCGGCGACGGTCTGACCGAGGGCACCACAACCGGCCCGCTGATCAATGCCGATGCGGTCGCCAAGGTGGAAGAGCATATCAAGGATGTCACGGACAAGGGCGGCGCCGTTCTGACCGGCGGATTGCCTCACGGTCTGGGCGGTACGTTCTTTCAGCCGACCATTGTGACCGGCGTGACTCAGGAAATGATGGTGGCGCAGGATGAAACCTTTGGCCCGCTGGCACCGCTGTTCAAGTTCGAGAATGAAGATGACGTGATCGCCATGGCGAATGACACGATCTTTGGACTGGCCTCGTATTTCTATGCAAAGGACCTGAGCCGCGTCTACAAAGTGGCCGAGGCGCTGGAATATGGCATTGTCGGCGTGAACACCGGCATCATCTCGACTGAGCTGGGCCCGTTCGGCGGCGTCAAGCAATCCGGTCTGGGCCGAGAAGGCAGCCATCACGGCATGGAAGACTATCTTGAGATGAAATACGTCTGCATGTCGGTCTGATCTGGCGGGCCATCGCCTTGGGGCGGTGGCCATTCTGCCCGCAGGCGAGGCGTTGTTCGGGTCAAACGAACCGGTGGCGGCTGGGAAATAAGCTTATTTCACCAAGCATGAATTCCCCACGCGCAAGCATCGCAGGAACTTTTCGTATGGGGCTCGATCCGATCCCAAACTTACGTCTTTTCGTTTTTCGCTATCACGGTCGTTACGGTGCGCGTCACCCGACTTCTGGTTATTGCAATCGCCCCTAAGACCAAAGCACAGGCTATGGCTTGCGCAGTTGTGATCGCTTCTCCAAACGCAAAGAACCCGACTGCAAACATCGTGGGCAATTCAATGCTTCCGACAACCGCAGTTTGAGAAGCGCCGATCAGCGGCGAACAGATCGTGTAGACAAGCTGCGGCACAAGCGCCGTGACCAATCCAATTCCAATGATCAGAACCCAATCGGACTGACCTTCAGGAAGCAGCGTGGAAACGTCTGCATTCAACATCAAGGGCAAAAGCCCAAGTACCGATCCCAGAGACACCGAGGCGATACGTGCAAGTGGCGCAATTCGGGACAACCTGTGGACCAGAACAGAAATCCCGAAGCCAAAACCAAATGGCGCCGCCAGCGAGATTAAAAGCGTAGGAATGTGCTCGACCGGAACGGATGCTGGCGAGCCTGCTATGATGGCAGCCAGAATTATGAGACCAGAAGCAAGAATCGCACGCCTTGTGGGAGTATCGGCGAACAAAGCCCACGCAATGATCAACGTGAAAACCGGATATGTCATATAGAGCACGCCCACCGTCGATGCGGGCAATGTCTTTAGGGCTGTGACATATCCGATCCAGCCAAGCCCCATCACCACTCCGACCGCAAGACCCCAACAAATCTCGCGCCAGGCTGTTCGATGTACGACGAGAACTGGCAGTAACAAAACCGCCGGAACGATGTAGCGGTAGAATGCGACCGCGAAAGGTGCGACGCCCTGCTCGGTCAGCCCCCTGCTGAAATAGGGAACAAGCCCGAAACAAATTGAAGCGAAAAGAACGCCAACAACCGCAAGCGGTTGAGGAATAGCCGGTCTAGTCTGCGTGGATGTCGTCGACATCTGCAAGTTCTAGCACAGGTTCGCGATTAGTGTAGCGGAGTTTACCGGGCCCACGCTTTGATACGCAAAGGCGTTTTCATCAAAAAAACAACGCCCCGCGTCTGGAGGAACGCGGGGCGCGGGTGTTGCGGCAGTCCGGGAGGAGGAGACTGCCGCTAGGCTTTCAAAGCCTCAGTTCACGGCCTTGGCGTCAACCACATCTTTTTCGATGGCTTTAGCCGAGGTAATTTCGATCCGGCGCGGTTTCAGTGCCTCGGGCACTTCGCGCTTCAGGTCGATGTTCAGCATTCCGTTCTCATGGCTTGCACCGGTGACACGGACGTGATCGGCCAGCGCAAAGCGACGCTCGAACGCGCGGGTTGCGATGCCGCGATGCAGATAGCTGCGGCTCTTGTCCTCAGATGCCTTCTTACCGGCAACAACCAGCGCGTTTTCTTTCACTTCAACGGACAGGTCGCTTTCTGAAAAACCGGCGACGGCCACCGAGATACGGTAAGTGTCGACATCGGTTTTTTCGATGTTGTAGGGTGGATAGCTTGGCTGTGCCACATCATTGGTCAGAACGCGATCCATCATGTCGGCGATCTGGTCAAAGCCAATGGTGGCGCGGTGCAGCGGTGCAAAATCAAATGTACGCATGTGTCATATCCTCATTTTTGAGCGATTCACGATCTGGCCCTCCGGCTGGACGGGCCAATGTTGATGACGGACCCCGTTGTGGCGATCCGATATCAGTGACATGGGAAGCGATTTGACCGAGTTCAACCCCCGCCGGAGCTGATGAATTTCGCGCCAGACCCGGACGCACCGGACCCAGCCTGTAACCGGCGGATCGTAGCTGTTGGTTTTGGCGCATCGCGCCGCATGATGGACTTGAGCTCGGCCACTATTCCGTCAAGCTCCATGCCGAACCCCACCTTTCTGCGACCGTTGGTGCCTACCGCTGAAACCACGGACAAAACCTGCCAGCGCGAACCGTTTTTTACCAGAATGGCGGATCCGGAAGACCCGAAGGTGACGTCGCAATCAAATGTGATCAGGCCCTGCCTGCGATCCAATACGCGGCACGACCTTTCGCGCGTGATCGCCTCGGATCGTCCGCGCCCATACGAGGCTATGCTGATCTCGTTTCCCGAAACTCGCCCGCTGTGCAACACGAAAGGATCGGCAATCGAATACGGGATGGGCTCATTCAGCCGCATCAGGGCGACATCCATCCGAACACCTTCGTGTGAAAGCGGGTTATTTGAAGCGTAGCCGGGCAGAACCGCAATCTGCGTAATCTGACGCTCGGCCAACGCGTTGCCGTTCCTCAGACCCGCACGAAACGTGATGTCTTTGGGCGCATATATTTCCCCGGTACGGCGGTCCACAGCACAATGGGCAGCGGTCAGCACCATGTCCTGCGCGATCAGCGTACCTGTGCAATAGGACTCTTCGCGCACATCCAGCCGCCCGATTGCTTCCCAACCATAAAGGTCATCCCGGTCTGTCAGCTTGCGTTTGTTGGCTTGCGCATGGGATGCGGTCGCCAGAACACTCAGGCCCAAAAGCAAAATTAATAAGACCTTGGTCATGGCCTGACAAACCTTGCACCGACGTTCTTGCCGGTACTTGAACCGGAGGTCGACAATCCAAATCCGTGCCCGGCAGACAGCTCGTCGCGCAGCAGTTGCAGCGAATGTTCAACCGCAGTGCCGATCGCAACGCTCTGGCCATCCATGCTGGCCTTTGCCGCCACAACCGACACGATTTGAGGGCGAGCGCCTGTAAAGGAAAAAACCGGTGCCCCTGAAGATCCGAAGTCGACGTCGCAGGACATGATCATAACGCCTGCCTGCCGGTTCATGACCGAACAAACCTGTTGCAACGAAGGTGCTTCCGACCGGTCATGTGCATAAGACACCACGCCCACTTCCGCACCCCGGCGGGGCTGATCTCCTGAATCAAACGGAATGACCGATGTGTTGCGGATCGGCTGCCAAAGCTCGATCAGGGCGACATCCGCGCCGACACGGTCCGTCGACGACTCGGCACTGAATTGATAATCCGGGTGAATTACAGCTTGTCTTGCCGTTCGATAGGCCAGAGCGCGGCCCAGCCGCCACCCAGCCAGAAATTCGATATCGGACGGGTTCACCCGCTGCCCGGACACCTTGTCGAACAGGCAGTGCGCAGCTGTCAGCACAAGGGTCGGCGACACAAGCGTTCCGGTGCAAAACCCTTTTCCGGCAATATCCAGACGCCCGACAGCCATCCATTCGCGCCCGGAATCCGAGGTCTCCAGGCTTTCCAGCCTGGTGTCCTGTGCTGTAGCCGCCATCGGCAAAGCACAAAGCACAATCGCCTTAATCCAGTTGCGCACTCGGGTCTCCGGAGACTCACTCTGAAGCGTTTGTCGTACGTGCCCCGTTGGGCGAAAATAGGGCGATCGGAGTCCAGGTGAATTTCCTGAGGAAATGATGTGGGTCGGCATCAGGGCGGCTCATCGCAATATGGGAACAGCGCCCTCTGCCCGTTGCAAGGCGGGTGGCTTTGGCCCCCCTGTCGCCCAATCCAGCAGCTCGACCGTATGAACGACTGGCACTTGGGTGCCGGACCCGATCTGCATCATGCAGCCGATATTGCCTGCGGCGATGATATCGGGTTTCTTGACCTCCAGTGCCTTTATTTTACGCTGCTTCAACTGACCCGAGATTTCCGGCTGCATGAGGTTGTAAGTCCCTGCGCTACCGCAGCACAAATGGCTGTCGGCAGGCTCGACCACTTTGAACCCGGCACGTTTCAGCAGGTCTTTGGGATAGGTCTTGATCTTCTGCCCATGTTGCAGTGAACAGGCTGCGTGATACGCAACAGTAAGGTCCTGATCACGCCCTTCGGGCAAATTCAGCTGCATAACCAGCTCACTGATATCCATCGCAATACCCGAGACCCGCGCAGCATCATCCGAGAGCGTGTCGTTTCGGAACATATGCCCGTAATCCTTGACTGTCGTCCCACAGCCCGAGGTATTGATCACGATGGCGTCCAATCCGTCGCCGTCCATCTCGCGAATCCAGGCCCTGATATTGGCGATTGCGGCTGCATGGCTGTCTTTCACCTTGCCCATGTGATGGGTCAGTGCTCCACAACATCCAGCACCCTCAGCCACCACAACCTCACATCCAAGCCGGGTCAGCAGACGGATCGTGGCGTCATTAATGTCGGTATTCAGCGCTTTCTGCGCGCATCCCGTCATCAGGGCCACCCGCTTTTTCCGCTCGCCTTCGGGCGCAAAGTTTTGTGGATCATCGTTGCGGCTGACCGGTGGAATGTTCATTGGCGCCATGTCCAGCATGGCACGCAACCGGGCATCTGGCATCAAGAACCGGAACGGGCGACCCAGTTTAGCCCCGATCAAGGCCCAGCGAAAGCGCATCGGATAGGGCAGGATCCGCGCCAGAACCCAACGCAAAATGCGATCCGTCAAAGGGCGCTTGTAATTCGCCTCGATATATTCACGCGCGTGATCGACCAGATGCATGTAGTGCACACCTGATGGGCAAGTGGTCATGCAAGCCAGGCAGGACAGGCACCGGTCGATATGTTTGACCGTCTTTTCGTCGGGCTGCCGCTCGTTTTCGAGCATATCCTTGATCAGATAGATGCGCCCGCGCGGGCTGTCCAACTCGTCGCCAAGAACCTGATAGGTCGGACATGTTGCCGTGCAGAATCCACAATGGACGCAATTTCGCAGAATTTCGTTCGCGCGTTTGGTTGCCGGGTCTTGCAACTGCCGTTCTGTGAATGATGTCTGCATAAACCTATCCCATCAGTCCCGGATTGAACAAACCACGTGGGTCAAACTTCGCGCGCAATCCATTTGTCAGGGTCGAGACGGCCGCGTTCTCTGGTTGAAAGCGCCCCAGTCGCGCGACCGTTTCTGCATCCGCTCGCACAAGTGTCGCGTGGCCGGAAAACACATCAAGCCGCGCGCGCAGATCCGTACCTTTCGGGACGCGCAGCCAGACAAGCCCGCCGCCCCAGTCAAAAAGCAACTGATCCGCTTCAGCACGCGCTGAAACTTCGGCCGCATCTCCGGGTTTAACTGAAAGCCGCCAGACATCCCCGTCCTGCCCCTGAAACGGATGAGCATCGCGGATACCAGCCCAAAGCGTGTCTGCATCCGCTTCCTCTGAAATCTCACCAAACCGGGACAGTTCAGCCGTCAACCTGCCTGTACGATATGCGACCGCATCCGTGAAGTCTTCGACCCTAAGCAGGGCTTTCCCGGCGTCGGGATCATACGCAGCCCCGGTTACCTCGAACGGCGATCTCAGTGCAGCGGACAACACCCGAACCGCAGTACCAGCATCCCGAACCGCAACAGATAATGTTGCCGCCCGTTCCGGTTTGGGCAGCACCTTCAGCGAGACCTCGGTCAAAACCCCTAAAGTACCCCAGGACCCGCCCATCAATTTGACCAGATCGTACCCGGTGACGTTCTTCATGACGCGGCCACCGTTCTTGATCACCTGCCCGCGCCCATCGACATAGCGCACCCCCAGCAGAAAGTCCCGGCAGGCCCCGGCCTGAATCCGTCGAGGGCCCGAAATATTGGCCGCGACGACACCGCCAATGGTCGGTTCACCCTGTGTTCCCAGCAAACCGCGATGGTCCATCGGCTCAAATGCGAGGTGCTGGCCCTCTGCTTCCAGCGCCGCCGTGATCTCTGCCAAAGGCGTCCCTGCCCGTGCAACAAGGGTCAGCGCCCCGGGTTCATATAGCGTGATACCGCGCAAAGCTCCGGTTTCGATTTCTGCATGCGGACCGACAATTCCACGCGTCCCGCCTCCGACAATGCGTACAGGGTTTTCCAACCCGGCCACCAGCTTTGCCAGATCGGCCTCAGTCTCAGGTCTCATTGGCTTCATCTTTTCAAAAATACTCCGGGGGCAAGGGGGCAGCGCCCCCTTATTCTGCTGCCATTCGCCGCGGCTCCGACACGTCGAGCGGAAACACTTTGGCCGCGTTCAGCAGCCATTTAGGATCGAAAACGTCCTTAACCGCCATCTGCGCCTCAAGGTCGGCAGGTGAATATTGATGAGACATCAGATCCCGCTTTTCGATCCCCACACCATGTTCCCCAGTCAGACAGCCGCCCTCGTCAACACACAGCTTCAGAATCTCTGCCCCAAAAGCTTCGCATTTTTCCAGATCGCCGGGTTTGTTGGCATCGAACAAGATCAGCGGATGCATATTTCCGTCGCCCGCGTGGAACACATTTCCGACCGGCAAACCAAACTCCTCACTCAATTCTCCGATACGACGCAGAACGGTTGGTAGGGCTGACACCGGGATCGTGCCATCCAGACACATATAGTCGTTCAATTGTCCCATGGCACCGAATGCAGATTTCCGACCCAACCAGATCTTGGCGCTTTCCTCAGCCGACTGGCTTTCGCGCAATTCAACCGGGTCATGGCGTTTTGCTATCTCGATGATTTTCGAAAGCTGAAAATCTATTTCAGCGTCAGACCCCTCCACTTCGACGATCAGCAGCGCGTTGCAATCGGGATACCCGGCATGGGCAAAGTTTTCGCAGGCCCTGATGCACAATGTATCCATGAACTCGATCGCGACCGGCAATATGCCCGATTGGATGATGTCCGAGACACACTGCCCCGCAACCTCATTGTCATTAAAACCCATCAGGACCGGTCGTGCGCCCTCGGGCTTGCGAAGAATACGCAGCGTGGCCTCGGTCACCACACCCAGTTGACCTTCGGACCCACAGATGACGCCCAACAGGTCCAGACCTGGTGCATCCAGATGCGCACCACCGATTTCGACAACGCTGCCGTCCATCATGACCATGGTCACGCCCAACAGGTTGTTTGTTGTTACCCCATATTTGAGGCAATGCGCACCGCCCGAGTTCATCGCGATATTGCCAGCAATGGCACAGGCCAGCTGCGAAGACGGATCGGGGGCGTAGAAGAAATCCTCTTCCTCGACCGCGCCGGTAACGCTTAGATTGGTGCGGCCCGTCTGTACTCTGATGAAGCGGTTGTCATAATCGATTTCCAGCACTTCATTCATACGTGCGACGCCCAGAATGACGCAATCCGCAGTCGGCAAGGCTCCACCGGCCAGCGAAGTACCCGCCCCGCGCGGCACCACAGGCACGTTTTCGTCATGACAAATGCGCAGAACATCCGAAACCTGCTGTGTGCTTGACGGCAGCACGGCCAGCATTGGCGGGCATTTATAGGCCGTCAAAGCGTCACACTCGTAAGCGCGGGTTTCGGCGGGGTCGTGGATGATCGCATCTTCGGGCAGAACGCGCGACAGCCGCGCAACAAGCGCAGATTTCCGGCTCAGAACATCCGGGCTTGGCTTTGGCATCTCCATGGCGCTCCTCCTTTTGGTAAAATAATATTACCAATTTATCGCGCTGGCAAGTTCCCATGCCCGGCCTTATTGTCGCGGTCATGACCTGGATCGAACGTGCCGCTCTTTTTGCCCCTCTGGACTATGCATCGCTGCTTCTGCTGCTGGTTGCTTGGCTGTGGATTGGGTGGAAAATTGAACATCCGTCACCGCAGAGGCAATCCGTAGCCCTTATGATGGACGATTATCGGCGCGAATGGATGCGCGAGATGGTGACCCGCCAACCGCGCATGTTCGACGCGCAAGTCGTGGCGGCCATGCGGCAGGGCAGTACATTTTTCGCGTCGACCACGATGATTGCCATCGGGGGTGGGCTGGCCCTGCTGGGCAACACCGAAAGACTGGCAGGCGTCGCAATTGACCTTGCCATCGGCAGTGTCCCGGCAATGGTCTGGGAGATCAAAATCCTTTTCGTCGTATTGCTGCTGGCCAACGCATTTCTGAAATATGTCTGGGCGCACCGCCTTTTCGGATATTGCGCCGTGTTGATGGCTGCAGTTCCCAATGACCCCGAAGACCCGCAAACCTATCCTCGCGCCGGTCAGGCGGCCGAGATCTGCGTTACCGCCGCGCGCAGCTTCAACCGCGGTCTGCGCGCCACCTATTTTGCACTGGCGTCGTTGGCGTGGTTTCTTGGACCTGTCGCGCTATTTTTGGGTACAGCGGTCACGTTTGGCGTCTTGTATCGGCGCGAGTTCGCCTCACACTCCCGGGAAATACTGATGGCCCGAGCCGCCAGCACGGATACGTGATACCGATGCGCTATCCCACTGGTTACACTGGTGCGATGCGATACTTGATTCTCTGCGCCTTACTGGCCAGCCCTGCCCTTGCCGACCCGCCAACAATCGAACAGGTCCGCACCAGTGCAAACGGTGATACATGGCGGTTCGATGTGACGATCCGGCATCCCGATACGGGTTGGGATCATTACGCCGACGGCTGGCGTGTTCTGGATATGGATGGAAACGAGTTGGGAATGCGCGTCCTGCTCCATCCTCACGAAACCGAACAACCCTTTACCCGCTCTCTGGGCGGGGTGGTCATTCCCGATGGCATGACACAGGTGCAAATTCAGGCACGGTGCATCGTCGATGGATGGAATGAAGGCACCACAGTGGTCAAACTGGATTGACCCTCAGAAAATACCCATGGCCAGACCCGCACCCAAAGCGGCTCCTGTCTCGCGGCATTGATCCAGTTGGTCTTGCGGGATTGTCTTTTCGGCCAAAATGGCCTCGGGCGTTTGCGCATGAGTACAGATGATCAGCGGAGGCTGAACAGCTTTCAATCGCCAACCGGTGGCTATCCGTGCGATCTGACGGGCGGCATTCTCGCCATCCGATCCTGCGCAAATCATCTGCGCATAGGGTCGGCCTTCCAGTTTTCCCAGCACCGGGTAGTAGCAGCGGTCAAAGAATTCCTTCATCAGACCCGAAATTGCCGCAAGATTTTCAGGCGCGCAAAAGATGTAGCCATCGGAGGCCAACAGATCTTCCGGCCCGGCTTGATCGGCAGGCATAAGCTTTGTGTCAGCCTCACCTCGCGCAGCTTCGGCCGCGGCTTCGGCCATCTGCCGGGCACCGCCTGTGCGGGAGTGATAAACGATCAGAAGCTGCGCCATGTCAGACCCGGTGGTAGGGGCCGCCTGACAGAATGGTCGCGGCCCGGTAAAGTTGCTCGGCCAGCATCACACGGACCAGCATATGGGGCCAGACCATCGACCCGAATGAAATGGAAAAATCCGCCTCGGTCCGCAGAACTGGGTCAATTCCGTCCGCACCACCGATCACAAACGCCAGGTCCTGCCGACCGGCATCGCGCCAATCACCCAGCTTCTTCGCGAAATCGGGCGAGGACATGACCCGCCCCCGTTCATCCAGCGTGCACAACACCGCCCCTTTGGGCAGGGCCTTACGCAGCAGCGCGGCTTCGGCTGCCATCCCTGCGTTTTTCTTGTCTTCAACCTCGATCACCTGCGCAGGCCCAAGGCCCAGCGCACGGCCGGTCCGGTCAAATCGGGTCAGGTAATCGTCAAGCAGTGTCTTCTCGGGTCCGGCGCGCAATCGCCCGACCGCAACTATGCTGATACGCATGTCTCTCTCGCCTCCGGCCTGTTAATGCAGGCCGGGATAGCGCCTCAGTTCGCCGAGGCGCTGCCACCCTGAGGCAGCCACATCTTTTCCAGCTGATAGAATTCACGCACTTCGGGGCGGAAGATATGGACGATGACGTCGCCCGTATCGATCAGCACCCAGTCGCCGGTGTCCTTGCCTTCGACCTTCGAGGTGAAACCGAATTCCTGCTTGATGCGATCCGTCAGCTTTTCCGCCATGGCCGACACCTGACGGGTCGACCGACCCGAGGCAATCACCATGTGATCCGCAACCGATGACTTGCCCTGCAGGTTGATCTGCACGACGTCTTCGGCCTTGTCATCGGAAAGTGAGGAAAGGATTCGTTCAAGCAGCTTGTCGCTGATTGACTGAGAGTGGGCCATTATGTTGACCCCATCATCGGCGGGCAAACCCGCCTGTGTATGTAGAGACAGGACATAGTCCTCCTTTGCTGCGCGCCGTGAAACCCCGGCGCCGGGGTACTAATAAGGTAGCAAGGGGAATGCAACATTTCAATGAATGCACGCTGCAGGGCGTCCACAGACGCTTACTCTGTGATGATCTGTTGCGCAGTTGCGCCGTCCGGTAACAGTCGGATTTCGCGCTGTGGGAAGGGGATCGAGATGCCATCTTCCTTGAATGCGTCCCAGAGCGCCAGATAGACATTGCCCCGGATATTGGTCAGCCCCTTTGTTGGGTCGCTGATCCAGAACCTCAGCACATAATCCACGCTGCTGTCACCAAAACCGGTGATGTGGCAAACCGGTTCATGTTTGCCGCCGCTCAGGACCCGGGCAACCGCCTTTACCGCCCTGATTGCGGTTGCGCGCACTTTATGCGGATCGTCGTCATAGCTGGTTCCAAAATCCAGATCCAACCTTACAAACCGGTCGGAATGCGACCAGTTCACCACCTGGTTGGTAATCAGATCTTCGTTTGGGATCAGGTACTCGCGCCCGTCCCGTGTTACGACCGACACGTATCGCGCGCCCAACGCATTGATCCAACCGAACGTATCCCCCAACGAGATTACGTCGCCCGGCTTGATCGAGCGGTCCATCAGGATGATGATCCCCGATATCAGGTTCGACACCACTTTTTGCAAACCGAACCCGATACCCACGCCGATGGCGCCGGACAAAAGCGCGATGCCGGTCAGATCGAACCCTAACGTTCGGATCGCAGCCATAAAGACTGCCCCGTAAAGCAGAACCTGTATGCCTTTTGACAATAGCACCTGCATGGACGGGGTTATGTCGTCATTGCTTTGCAATGCGCGTTCGGCCGCGCGCGTGCCGATACGGGCCAGTATCAGCAGGATACCAATCAGCAATGTGGCTTTGAGAATACCAAGGGCCGAAATATGCAGGTCCCCGATGGAAATCGCCACTCCGTCAAGAAAACCCGCGACGTCATCCGTCAGATTCAGCGCGACTAGCGTTGCGTAGATCCACATTGCCCACTTGAAAATCCGGCGAAGCGTGCGGTTTTGGACCAGTCTCGCGACCAGTGCTATTGCCAGCCATGCCGCCGCCAGCGTAGCTATCACCCCGATGATATAGCTGCGCGACGGCCAGGTGAGCTGCTGCATGATCAGATACAATGCCCACGAAAGCAGGATGAAGTAGACCAGCGCCAACCGCCGCATCAACTGTACCAGAACCCGCAGCCGCCATTTCGGCCATCCCGTGCGTAAACGGGCCCAAGCATCCCATTTGGATTGGGTCAGGAATTTCAGCAACAAAGCCAGCGCCCACAGCAACAGGATGATGAGCAGTTGATATTGTCGCCAGCCCGGCGTGACGATCAGATCAAGCAGCCTCTCGAATTGCGCGGAAAAAGCCGCAACCATGTTGTTATAGAGGTCGGTCAGCGTACTTGGGATCAAGTCTTGGTTCATGCACGTCTCCTGCGGGCCAGCTTGAACAGCAATGCGGGGTGATGCAAGCCTGACACCGGTTTTGAACCTTGATTGCCGGAAGGGCGCGGTATATCTGAACCGCATGAGACTCAATGTGGCCCAACTTCAGAATCTGGAAGATCGCGCGCGCTTGCGTGAACGGTTCTTTGGCGCTGCCCGCACGGTTCTGGCGCGCCTATCCGTCGCCTGAGCCAACTCGCCAGCTATTTCTCATTTCATACGGGAGAGGACCGATGTCCCCCAAGACACTCTATGACAAGATCTGGGATGCCCATGTCGCGCACGAAGCCGATGATGGAACCTGCCTGCTTTATATCGACCGCCATCTGGTGCACGAAGTCACCAGCCCGCAGGCTTTTGAAGGGCTGCGCATGGCAGGCCGCAAGGTGCGCGCGCCGGAAAAGACCATCGCCGTACCGGACCACAACGTGCCGACCACGCCGGACCGCGTGAACGGGATCGAAAACCCGGAATCACGCATTCAGGTCGAAGCGCTGGACAAGAACGCCAAGGATTTCGGCATTCACTACTACCCGGTGAATGACGTGCGCCAGGGCATTGTCCACATCGTTGGCCCGGAACAGGGTTGGACCCTGCCGGGTATGACCGTTGTCTGCGGCGACAGCCACACAGCGACCCACGGTGCATTCGGCGCGCTGGCTCACGGCATCGGTACGTCTGAGGTTGAGCATGTTCTGGCAACGCAAACGCTGATCCAGAAGAAGTCCAAGAACATGAAGGTGGAAATCACCGGCAAGTTGCAACCGGGCGTGACCGCCAAGGACATTACTCTGGCTGTGATCGGTGAGACCGGCACCGCTGGCGGTACCGGCTATGTCATCGAGTATTGCGGTGAAGCAATCCGTGATCTGTCGATGGAAGGTCGCATGACCGTCTGCAACATGGCAATCGAAGGCGGCGCTCGTGCCGGCCTGATCGCGCCGGATGAAACAACGTTCGACTACGTCAAAGGCCGCCCGCACGCGCCGAAAGGGGTGCAATGGGAAGCGGCTCTGACTTGGTGGAAAACGCTCTTTACTGATGAAGGCGCGCATTTTGACAAGGTCATCACACTGCGTGGCGAAGACATCGCGCCGGTCGTGACCTGGGGCACCAGCCCCGAGGACGTTCTGCCGATCACCGCAACCGTACCGAACCCCGAAGATTTCGAAGGTGGCAAAGTCGACGCGGCCCGCCGCTCCATCGAATATATGGGGCTGAAAGCCGGTCAGAAGCTGAGCGAAGTTGAGATCGACACTGTCTTTATCGGCTCGTGCACCAACGGCCGGATCGAGGACCTGCGTGCTGCCGCCGAGATTCTGAAGGGCAAAAAGATCAAGGACGGCATACGCGCCATGGTCGTTCCGGGCTCGGGTCTGGTCCGCGCGCAGGCCGAAGAAGAAGGTCTGGCGGATATCTTCAAAGAAGCCGGTTTCGAATGGCGTCTGGCAGGATGTTCGATGTGTCTGGCGATGAATCCCGACCAGTTGCAACCGGGTGAACGCTGCGCCGCGACTTCGAACCGCAACTTCGAAGGCCGTCAAGGCCGGGGCGGGCGTACCCACCTGCTGAGCCCGGCAATGGCCGCCGCAGCGGCAATCACAGGACGGCTGACAGACGTCCGTGAAATGATGTAAGCTGCCCTCATAACTGGATATTTGAGGGATTGAAGACATGAGTGACTGGACAAAATGGCTATTGCTAGGACTTCTGTCCATCCTGTTCGGCATCTTTGTGCTGGGCGCACCGGTCGTGGCATCAATTACCGTGACGGTGGTCACAGGTGTATTGCTGCTGATTTCTGGCGCATTGCAGGTTGTTGGCGGCTTCACAGTCGAAGGGACCGGCAACAAGATACTGTCATTTATCATGGGTGTCGTGATGCTGTTTCTGGGCTGGTCCTTTCTGGATCACCCACTGCAAGGAACGCTGACGCTGGCAACCGTCTGCCTGATCCTGTTCATGGCTGGCGGCATTGCCCGCGTGATCCTGTCGTTCCAGATGCGCGGAACACAGTATTTCTGGGCGACGCTGGTCTCGGGCATCATGTCGATTGTTCTTGCAATCCTGATCTGGCGCTTTGCTGCAATGGACCCTTCGGTGCTGCTGCAATTGCTGGGCATCCTGCTGGGGATCGAGATGATCTTTAACGGGCTCGGCCTTGTCTTCATGGCGTTCTTCGTCAAGGACGCACCAAAAGAAACGAAACAAGCTTAACGCGGGGTCTGGGCGCGGCCCTCTCCCGCAGGAGTGTGAACATGGATAAGTTTGAAAAAGTCCACGGGGTGGCCGCCCCAATGCCGCTGATCAATATCGACACCGATATGATCATCCCGAAAGTGCACCTAAAAACCATCAAACGGTCCGGCCTGGGCATCGTTCTGTTCGACGAGATGCGCTATCACGATGACGGTCAGGAGAATGAAGAATTCGTCCTGAACAAGCCCGCCTATCGCGAGGCCGAGATTCTGGTTGCAGGCGACAACTTCGGCTGTGGGTCCTCGCGCGAACACGCGCCCTGGGCGATCAAGGATTTCGGCATCAAGGTCGTGATCTCGACCAGTTTTGCCG
Organism: Ruegeria sp. AD9; assembly: GCF_056542305.1. Classification (NCBI taxonomy): domain Bacteria; kingdom Pseudomonadati; phylum Pseudomonadota; class Alphaproteobacteria; order Rhodobacterales; family Roseobacteraceae; genus Ruegeria; species Ruegeria sp. AD9. Next base: position 57,402 of record NZ_JBQFZP010000010.1, on the reverse strand, counting down.
ACATCTTCTTCAACAACTGTTTCAAGAACGGCATTCTGCCGATCGTTGTCGGGGCAGAACACCACGCGATCCTGATGGATGATGCGCATAAAGGCGAAAACGCCCGCATGACCGTACATCTGGAAGATCAGCAGATCACCACATCGGACGGCGTCGTGATCGATTTCGAAATCGATCCTCACCGCAAGCACTGCCTGCTAAATGGCCTGGACGATATCGGGCTGACGATGGAAAAAGATCATCACATCGACAAGTTCGAGGATCACGCCAGTCAGGCCCGTCCCTGGGTGTGATTCTGGGGGCGAATCTGTGGATACTCAACCTGACGGGGTCGCCAAGGCGGCCCCGCTCGCATTCTTGGGGTTGATTTTTTGAAAACCACAACATGTGGGTATCAATTTGAGATACACGTCGGATTTGCGTCGAAAATGATGCAATACCGCACCAGTTGCGCCATCTTTTTGCCCGAAATCACGTGTTTTCTGCACCTCGGCTTGAGCAAAATGCCGCTTATCGTTCATGTTGACGCTAAAGAGGCATCCGTCAACGTCAGACGAAGCGACGGGCACAAGTTGGAAACAAGTCGACAAAGATCGGCTGATCCGGTTTGAAAAAGGGTTCGGATAGTGATTGCGCGCACAACAGGGGCGGCTATACGCGGTATACTTGTTGCACTTATGGTGCTAACACCTGCGTTGTACCTGCCTGTCTCATCTACGAACGGGACCGAGATACTGGTCTTTCTCGCGATCCTCGCGTTTATCCTGACCTTTGCCGAATACAATTCCGCCTTTCCCAGCTTTATCGAATTCCGCGACGCGCCCCCGGTCAATCGCCTTCGGTTTGTCGGCCTGATGTCGATGGTCACCTTTCTGACGCTGATCTGCAAAAACGCCTTTGAACCAACGCAGCTGACCACATTCTCTTATTCGGTTGGCCTGGCTGTCGCAAATGTGGTGGACTTCCCCTATTCTCCGGTGCGCCTCATCGTGCTGATGTTACCCCCGGATGCCAGCCACGCCTTGATCGAATTGGTCCGCATCACGGCCAGCGTGGCTTATGTTGCGGCTTTGGTCACGATTGTCAGCTTTGCCTATGCGGTCAGGGTTCGGGGATGGCCAACCGGCAATGGCGCCTTCAATGTGTGGACTAACTTGCCGCTGTTTGACCCGACCAAAGGGGGTGATGTCGTTACGCGCCTTCAAAGGGATGGCCGCCTGAACATCTGTATCGGCATTCTGCTGCCATTCCTCATTCCGGCGATCATCAAGTTGATGAGCAGTGTGATCGCCCCGATCTCCCTCGGGAATCCACAGACCTTGATCTGGACCATGAGCGCATGGGCCTTCCTGCCCGCCAGCATGATCATGCGCGGCATGGCGACCCTCAGGATCGCGGGCTTGATCATGGAAAAACGCCGCGCCTATTCGACCAGCGAGTCAACACAGACCGCATGATCCGCATCTTGTGTCTGCTATGGCTGCCCTTTGCGGCACAGGCAGAAGTCGTGCGCATTGCCACCTATAATACCGAGCTTAGCAGAAATGGTCCCGGTTTGTTGCTTCGCGACATTCAACGCGATGACGCGCAAGTTCTGGCCGTTGTCGACGTTATTGCGTCTGCGCGCCCTGACATAATCGCCCTTCAGGGTATCGATTGGGACCTGAACAATACCGCTGTAATCGCCCTGATAGGGAAACTGCGCAACGCGGGGCTTGATTATGGATATTACCTTGCCACACAACCCAATGCCGGCCTGGAAACCTCGCTTGATCTGGATGGTGATGGCAAGACCCAAGGCCCCGGCGACGCGCAAGGCTGGGGGCAGTTCACCGGTCAGGGTGGGTTGGCGGTGTTGTCGCGATACGAAATTATCACCGCCGAGGTTCAGGATTATTCCGAGCTGTTGTGGCGGAGTTTACCGGGCGCCACACTGCCTAGAGTAAACGGGCAACCCTTCCCGTCTGACGCGGCACATCAGATACAACGCCTGTCTTCGACCGCACACTGGGTTGTACCGATCGAAACCCCTTATGGGCGGCTCAACTTGATGACCTTTCATGCGACGCCACCCGTTTTCGATGGGCCCGAGGATCGAAATGGCTTGCGCAATCAGGATGAGATCCGGCTCTGGTCCGTTTTACTGAACGGTGAACTGGGGCCAGTCCCCGAAAGTCCCTTTTTGATCGCCGGCGATGCCAACCTTGACCCAACGCGTGGGGAGGGCCGTAAACAGGCCATTCAGTCCCTTCTGGCCCATCCGCGTTTGCAAGACCCGCTGCCGAAAGACCCGTCAGGCTCGACCTCAACGGTCGCTTGGAAGGCCACGGGTGAAATGCGCGTGGATTATGTGTTGCCGTCCGCCGACCTGCGCATTTCGGACGCCGGTGTGACGTGGCCGGAAGAAGGCAGCAAGCTATACGAATCTGCCCTACGTGCCAGCAGGCACCGATTGGTCTGGGTTGACGTCACCCTGCCTTAAGGCGTGACCGACTCTCCGTTCGCATAGGGCAAAGCCACAAGGCTGGGAGAGATCGCAGAACGCAATGCATCATCCAGATCTGTCTGATACACAGAACCCAGCAACTCGGTCAGGTACGATCCGTCCAACTGGTGCGGCACCTGCCACAGATACCGCATTTCAATCAGGTGTGAGGACATGCGCCAGAATGGTCGCGCCAGCTGCAATGGCCACCATTGCATCGGCTTCACGAATATGTCCCGTCCTGTCACTCTCGACAAAGACTGCGCGATCTCAGTTCCGGTCAGAGTATAGCCAGCGAAAGGAACATCGCAGAACCGCGGCAGATCCTTTCGGATTTCACACAGCGCGACTGCAGTTTGTGCAAGATCTGGCAGATAGGCCCAGGCGTGCAGGGCCTCCGGGTCTCCGGGATACACGAACTGATTGCGCGACAGATGCTTGATCATGACCTGATCGAACCAGTTTCCTGATGCCTCTGTGTCAATAAAATCACCCGCACGCAGAAGGATCGTACGGACGGTTGAAGCGCGATACGCCTCCTCCATCTCGATCCGGATACGGCCAAGCGGATTGGTGGCCAAGTGCGGTGTAAGGCCGGACCATGGGCCTTGCGTGTCCGGTCCAAAAACGTAGACGTTGCCGGGAACCAATACAGTGGCTTCAGTCTCGGACGCGGCGTCTATCACACGTCTGGTCAGGTCGGGCATTTCACGCGCCCAATCAGGATAGAGCGGATTCCACCCGTTTACGATGACATCCACCCCTTTAGCCGCCTGGGAAAGAGAACCGGACCCGCGACGGAATGTCTGCACGGCCCAGCCTGCATTCCGAAACGCCTTTGCAGCATTGCGCCCAAACCGGCCCGATGCGCCGAGTATCAGTGCAGTTTGTGTCATTGATGCCTCCTGTTTCAGACCAATCTATCCATTCAATGCACGTATTGAATTGCCGAGAAATGCAGAATGTGTATTCAATTTTGAATGGACAAAGCACTGACACATGCGGATTGGTCTCTGATCCAGAGCTTTCTGGCCGTGGCCGAAACGGGGTCCCTGTCCGCCGCTGCACGGCACCTTGATCGCAGCCAGCCCACATTGGGACGACAAGTACAAAGCCTTGAGACCGAACTGGGCGTATCCTTGTTCGACCGGCACGCGCGCGGCCTGAAACTGAGCGTGGCAGGGTCCCAGCTTTTGCCGATGGCGCAGCAAATGCACAGCGCCATGACTGCCTTCAGCCTTGCCGCCGCAGGGCAGTCGCAGCAGCTTGAAGGCTCGGTCCGCATCACCGCTTCGGTCTTCGCGTCGCATCATCTGCTGCCTCCGATTCTGGCGAATATTCGAAGGCAGGAACCCGCCATTCAACTTGAGCTGGTCGCCACCGATACCACGGAAAACCTGTTATACCGCGAGGCAGATATTGCCGTTCGCATGTATCGCCCCGCGCAGATGGATATCATTTCGCGTTATCTGGGCGAGGTGCCGCTATGCTTTTGCGCGGCCAGGTCCTATCTCGACCGTAAGGGACGCCCCAAGACACCCGAGGAACTTTTTTCCCACGACCTTGTGGGGTTTGACGCCAATCAGGAAATCATCAAGGCCATGCGCGAAAAAGGATGGCCCGCAAGCCGCAACAGTTTTGCGACCCGCTGCGATCTGCAAAGCGCCTATTGGGAACTGATCCGCGCGGGATGCGGCATTGGCTTCAGTCAGGTCCAGATGGCAGAAGCCGACCCGGATGTCGAAATCTTGCCGCTGGATGTTGAAATCCCGGTTCTGCCCGTGTGGTTGGCTGCGCCGCAGGCCATGCGCCAGACCCCACGTATCCGCAGGGTCTGGGATTTGCTGGCAGAAGGGCTCAAGGCCAGCCTCTGAGGATCAAAGTGGGCCCGTATACGTTCCGCGCGCCGGGTAGTTATTGCCCAAAGTGAACTTCAGACCACCTGCGATATCCGACATCGACGGACGTCCAAAAGGCGTGGTCTGCTGCCACCCAAAATAAAGCGTCCGGTCAGGTGTGATGTAAAAATGTCCGGGTTCCGCAAACAGGTCTGGTTCGGCACTGCCTTCGCGCCTGGTCGAGATGTTCAGCCCCCAACCCTCCCGTGCCTCGGACAGGGGCAGGCTGTGGCCTACCCGCAGGCGGGAAACATTGGCTTTTGCTGCGGTTTCAGCGGCACGTTCGGCGGTATCGGTGGTGATCATGATAACCTCGACACCCAGCGCCGCGAAATCGTCCAGCGCCGCCTCGGCCTCGGTCATCTGCCTGATGCAGATCGGGCAATGCAATCCGCGATATTGAATCACCAGCGTTCCGTTTTCGCCCTTGTTGGTCTCGAGGTCGAAACTGCCATGGGCGACAGTTTCAATTTTCAGCGCAGGAACCAGATTTCCGGGTGTCAGCATGTGTTTTCCTTGTGTTTTGACAGGTCTGTCTCATTGACCCGATGCTGCGCAGACGCTAGGGCCTGTGCAACAAAACGCAAGGAGACCCTTCATGCCCAACCCCTCGCTCCTCATCCTGCCCGGAGACGGAATTGGCCCAGAAGTTATGGCCGAAGTGCGCAGAATCATCGATTGGTTCGGTGCCAATCGTGGTCTTCAATTTGACGTGAGCGAGGACCTGGTGGGTGGTGCCGCTTATGACGCCCACGGCAAGCCACTGTCCGATGAGACCATGGCAAAGGCGCAAGAGGTTGACGCGGTTCTGCTGGGCGCCGTCGGCGGTCCGAAATACGACGATCTGGATTTCAGCCTGAAACCCGAGCGTGGCCTGCTGCGCCTGCGTAAGGAAATGGACCTGTATTCGAACCTGCGCCCCGCGCAGTGTTTTGACGCGCTTGCCGATTTCTCTTCGCTGAAGAAAGACATCGTTGCCGGTCTCGACATCATGATCGTGCGCGAACTGACGTCGGGCGTCTATTTCGGTGAGCCGCGAGGCATCTTCGAGGAAGGCAACGAACGCGTCGGCATCAACACCCAGCGTTACACCGAATCCGAGATCGAACGCGCCGCGCGCTCGGCTTTTGAACTGGCAATGCGCCGCAACAAAAAGCTGTGCTCGATGGAAAAAGCCAACGTCATGGAATCGGGCATCCTGTGGCGCGAAGTCGTCACCCGCGTCGCAGCGGACTACCCCGAAGTTGAGCTGAGCCATATGTACGCCGACAACGGCGCGATGCAGCTTGTGCGCGCACCGAAACAGTTTGATGTGATCCTGACCGACAACCTGTTCGGTGACATCCTGTCCGACTGCGCCGCGATGCTGACCGGGTCGCTGGGCATGTTGCCTTCGGCCTCTCTCGGCGCGCCGATGGCTAATGGTCGGCCCAAGGCAATGTATGAACCCGTCCATGGCTCGGCCCCGGATATCGCCGGTCAGGGCAAAGCCAACCCGATCGCCTGTATCCTCAGCTTTGCTATGGCCCTGCGCTACAGCTTTGATCAGGGCGAAGAAGCGGATCGTCTGGAGGCCGCGATCGAGAAAGTACTGGCCGATGGGGTACGCACCGGCGACCTGCTTGCAGATGAGGGCGTTCAGCCCGTATCAACCACTGAAATGGGCGACGCGATCCTTGCGGCCTTGGATGCCAGCGTCTGAAACACGAAACAGCGAAATGACAAAAGGCGGTGCCCGATGCACCGCCTTTTTCGTTTTTTCCATCAAAGACGGCTCTAGTTTCCGCCGAAAATATTCTTCAGCAGATTGTTGATATCATCGGCAAAGCCTCCGCGCTTTCGACGCGGTTGTGGCTGTGCGACCTGAACCGGCGGCGCTGGTGCCATCATCGGCAAGGGTGTCGGTGTCATCCCTTCGGTGACACGCAGCATGGTTTCTCTCCAGATTTCCGCGGGCAAACCGCCGCCGGTCACACCAGATAGGGGCGTGTTGTCGTCATAGCCCATCCAAACACCGGTTACATAATCCGCAGTAAACCCGATGAACCATGCGTCCCGCGCCGCCTGGGTTGTGCCCGTTTTGCCCGCCACCTGCCAGCCGGGCAACTTGGCCCGTCCACCTGTGCCTTCGGACACCACACGTTCCATCATCCATGTCAGCTGTTTGGCAGCCGCGTCGTTGATCACCCGTTCACCGATACCGGTTGTCGTAACCATGACAGGTGCTTCATCACCCAGCAGCTTCAACTCGGTCAGGCCATAAGGTTCAACGGCAGAGCCGCCGTTCAGAATACCTGCATAAGCCCCCGTCATCTCAATCAGCGTGCTTTCCGACGCGCCCAGCGCCAAGGCCGGACCTTGCGCCAGATCGCTGGCAATGCCAAAACCACTGGCCACGGTGCGGACGTTATCCAAGCCCGAAATCTCGGCAACTTTCACCGCCGGAATATTCAGCGAGTTCTTCAGCGCATCCGCCAGTGACACGCGCCCGTAGTACTTGTTGGTATAGTTCTTGGGGCACCATTGACCGGACCCGGGAATGTCCACGCAGTAAGGTTCATCCATCACCGTATCCAGCGGCGAATAGCCAAGTTCCAGCGCGGTGGCGTAGACAAAAGGTTTGAAGGACGAACCGGTTTGGCGCTTGGCGATGGTGGCCCGGTTGAACACCCCGGCAACCCGTGTTTCTCGGCCGCCGACCATGGCTCTCACCGCTCCGTCCGCGGACATGACCACGATGGCCGCCTGCGCCTTGGAGCCTTCGCGCACCTTTTCCTGAAAGATGAATTGCAAAGCCTCTTCCGCCGATCGCTGAATCCGCTGATCCAAAGTCGTCTGAATCACAACATCTTCGGTTGTGTTATCACCAAAATAACTGGGAAGTTCCGAAACAACCCAATCTGCGAAATAGCCTCCCGCTCGGGCAGCAGCCGCTTCAGACAGTTGCGCCGGGCGCGTACGCGCTTCGCTGGCCTGTGCGGCGGTCAGATATCCCTGATCCTCCATCAGACCGATCACCAGCCGCGCCCGATCCTGAGACCGTTGCAGGTTGTTGGTCGGCGCATAGCGTGTAGGCGCAACCAGCAGACCAGCCAGCATCGCGGCCTCTGCGGGCGAAACCTCGGCGGCAGATTTTCCAAAGTAGCGCTGGCTCGCGGCTTCGAACCCACGCGCGCCTGCGCCAAGAAAAGCGCGGTTCAGGTAGATCGTCAGGACCTCGTCCTTGGAGTATTTCACCTCCATTGCCAGCGCATAGACAGCCTCCTTGGCCTTGCGCCACAAGGAACCCTGACGGCAGTCGGCCTCATACGCGGCCTCGGAATCCCAATCGCTGGGATCATAGGGAACACCCAGACACAGCAGTTTCGCGGTCTGTTGCGTGATTGTCGACCCGCCATGCCCCGACAAAGGCCCGCGGCCTTCGCTCAGGTTGATGCTGACCGCGCTGGCGACGCCACGCGGGCTGACCCCGAAATGCCGGTAAAATCGCTTGTCTTCGGTTGCGACAACCGCGTTTTTCAGATGCGGAGAGACGGTATCGGCCGTGATCACTCCACCAAACTGATCGCCACGCCAGGCAAAGACCTTGCCATCACGATCCAGCAAGGTCACGGAACCCCGCGCGCGCCCATCCAGCAAGGCATCGACATCCGGCAACGTGGCGTAAACGATACCCACCGCCAGCGCGAGCAGCATGGCCGAAATCGCACCGACACGCCAGGTCAATCCCCAGATCAACCGCCAGATCCATCGGAACAAACGGCGAAAGATACCACCGCCTTTACCCCCTGATGACTTGCGGGTTTTCCTGCGCGTGGTTTTGCGCGTGGTCGGTTTGCGCACCGTCGATTTCTTGCCCGCCGTGCTTTTGGTCGCAGCCAGTTTTCGGCCCTTCGAAGGGTACCGTTTATCCGCGACCAATGTCGGCTTGCGGCGCTTGGACTCAGTCATGCTCAAACTCTGCCCGGTTATACTTTTTGGTCACCATACCTCGACAACCGCAGTATGTAGAGGTCCGAATTTCCGGAATTTCCCCTCTCTATAGCGCTCATTTATTGGGCACAATGCCCAAGTTGTGCAAAAAATGTGCAACTTTGCATTACTTCCCGGCAGGTTTTGACCCCGAAAGCGTTTCTTACTGCGTCGCGGCGCGCTTTTTTTCTGCAGGTGCAAACAAGCCGGTCCCACCGGACAACCAGAGGGGAAAGACGTGAAACTGATCATTGCGACAATCAAGCCGTTCAAGCTGGAGGAGGTGCGCGAAGCTCTGACCGAGGCTGGCGTGCGCGGCATGATGGTAACCGAGATCAAGGGCTTCGGCTCGCAGTCCGGTCACACCGAAATCTATCGTGGGGCCGAATATGCGGTGAACTTCGTGCCCAAGATCAAGCTTGAGATCGTGGTGCCTGCGACAATGGCCGACCAGATCGTCGAGACGATCACCAAAACCGCCAAGACCGGCAAGATCGGTGACGGCAAGATTTTTGTCCTCGATGTCGAACAGGCGCTGCGTGTGCGTACCGGGGAAACCAACGAGGACGCGCTGTAAGCGCGCCCACTCACAATCATTCGAGGACTGACAATGAACCTGATGAAATCTCTCATCCCTGCCGCCGCCATTGTTGCGCTGCCGCAGATGGGTCTTGCGCAAGAGGCCGCTGCAACCGGCGAAGCGGAACAACACACCCAGTACATCTTTACCACGCTGCTGTTTCTGATGGCGGGCTTTCTTGTTTTCTTCATGGCCGCAGGTTTTGCCATGCTGGAAGGCGGTCTGGTACGATCCAAGAACGTTGCCATGCAGATGATCAAGAACGTAGCATTGTTTTCATTTGCCGCAATCATGTACTGGCTGATCGGGTTCAATCTGATGTATCCCGGCGACGGCTGGTCCATCACGGGCTGGCTTGGCCCGTTCTTCTCGACCACAACGCTTGATGCGGTTGGTGTTGCGCCGGCGGATGCGGCACTGGACTATGCTTCGGTCGGTTCGGACTTCTTCTTCCAGCTTGTGTTCGTGGCCGCGACTGCGTCCATCGTGTCGGGCGCCGTGGCGGAACGGATCAAGCTTTGGCCCTTTCTGATCTTCGTCATCGTGCTGACAGGCATCATGTACCCGATTTCCGGTTCGTGGAAATGGGGTGGCGGCTGGTTGGATGCCAAGGGCTTCTCGGACTTTGCCGGTTCGACCATCGTACACTCGGTCGGTGGCTGGGCTGCGCTGGCAGGGGCCCTTATCTTAGGCCCGCGGATCGGCAAGTACAAAGATGGCAAAGTTCACCCAATGCCCGGCTCTAACCTGGCGCTGGCAACACTGGGGACGTTCATCCTGTGGCTGGGCTGGTTCGGGTTCAACGGCGGCTCGCAACTGGCGATGGGAACAGTGGGCGATGTATCGGACGTGTCACGCATCTTCGCCAACACCAACATGGCGGCTGCTTCGGGCTCGGTTGCAGCGCTGGTCCTGACCCAGGTTCTGTACAAGAAGCCCGACCTGACGATGGTGCTGAACGGCGCACTGGCGGGTCTGGTCTCGATCACGGCCGAACCGCTGGCCCCGACCCTGTTCGGTGCCCTGTGGATCGGTGCCGTGGGTGGTATCATCGTGGTCTTCGCGGTCCCGATGCTGGACAAGTTCAAGATCGATGATGTTGTCGGTGCCATCCCGGTTCACCTGTTCTGTGGCATCTGGGGTACCATCGCCGTCGTCTTCTACGGTGACGCGAGTCTGGGCGCGCAGCTACTGGGCATCGCCGCATACGGCGTTTTCACCTTTGTCGGCGCACTGTTCCTGTGGACGATACTGAAATCCACCGTCGGCATCCGTGTCAGCGAAGAGGATGAGATCAACGGCCTCGACATGGCTGAACTGGGAATGGAAGCATATCCCGAATTCTCGAAAGGCTAAGCCTTGCCTTCACCTGACAAAAAAACCCGGGCGTTCGCGCCCGGGTTTTCGTTTCGAATGTCGCGTCGGCATCTAAACCCCGACATCCACAATTGCTTTGGCCAAAATCGGCACAGTCACTGCGTTCAGCCCAGCAATGTTCAGTCGACTGTCACCGACCATGTAGATACCGTGTTCAACGCGCAGTTTCTCGACCAGTTCCGGTGCCGCCCCAAGGCGTGAGAACATGCCGCGGTGCTGGGCGATGAACCCAAACCGGTCGGATCCGGCCAGACGCTGCAACTCGTCAGCCAGTTGCTGGCGCAGGCCCAGCATGGAGAGGCGAACCTCTTCCAGCTCAGTTGCCCAGTCTGCCCGCAACGCCTCATCCATAAGAATGGTCGTCACCACGCGCGCGCCGTGGTCCGGCGGGAAGGAGTAGTTCTGGCGATTCAAAAACGCCAGTGTGGCCTGATTCAATGCGGTTTCAGCCGCGTTGTCACCGACGGCCATCAGCAACCCGGTGCGCTCACGATAGACGCCGAAGTTCTTCGAACATGACGCCGCAATCAGGCATTCCTTGACCGAGGAGGCCACCAGCCGCACGCCTTGCGCATCCTCTTCCAGACCGTCACCGAAACCCTGATAGGCAATGTCGATCATCGCAACGAGGCCCAGCGCATTGATCAGGATCACGATCTCCTGCCATTGCACCATGTTCAGATTGGCACCGGTCGGATTATGGCAGCAGCCATGCAGCAAAACCACGTCACCCGCTTTGGCGGTTTTCAGGTCTGCGATCAGCCCGTCGAAATCGACGCCCCGGGTCTCTTCATCGAAGTAACGATACTGAACCGTTTCCATCCCCAGATAATTCAGGATCGACAGGTGGTTGGGCCAGGTCGGGTTCGACACAAACACGCGTGCCGAAGAGTTCGCCATCCGGATCAACTCGAACGCCTGACGGCAGGCACCGGTGCCTCCGGGTGTCGCCACTGCGGCGATGTTGCCGCGTGGCACAGAAGGACCCAAGATCAATCCGATCATCGCATCCGCATAGGCCGGATCACCGGCCAGACCGGTATAGGCCTTGGTTTCCTGCTCTTCCCAGATACGCTGTTCGGCGGCTTTCACCGCGCGCATCACCGGCGTCACGCCTTCGGCATTCTTGTAGACACCAACACCCAGATCGATTTTCTGATCGCGCGGGTCTTCGCGGTACATCTGCATCAGCGCCAGAATCTTGTCGGCGGGCTGCGGTTTCAGGTTCTCGAACATCAGTTCTCTCCGGTTGCGACGGGCAGGGTCGGGAAGGCACCCCATTCAGCCCAGGAGCCGTCATAAAGCGAGTGGTCTTTCTTGCCCATGCGTTCCAACGCAAGGCTGAGAATGGCGGCCGTGACACCCGAACCGCAAGAGGTGATAGCCGGCTTAGACAGATCGACGCCCGCAGCCTCGAATATGGCGCGGCAGTCCTCGGGCGACTTCATTGTTCCGTTGGCGTTCAACAACTGCCCAAAGGGCACATTGCGCGAGCCCGGAATATGGCCCGAACGCAGCCCTTCGCGCGGCTCGGGTGCGGTTCCGGCAAATCGGTCGGCCGAGCGGGCATCAATGATTTCGTGATCCGCCAGCTTGGCGGCGGCGGAAACTTGCGTGACGTCCCGGACAAGCTGGTTTTGCACGCGAACGGTCATGTGGCGGTCGCGAATGACCGGAGGCAGATCCTCGATCTCGCGCCCCTCGGCCTGCCATTTTGGCAAACCCCCATCCAGAACCGCGATGTTTTCCTGCCCCATAAGACGGAACAGCCACCAAACGCGCGCTGCGGACATCAGCCCGGCACCATCATAAACCACAACCTGATGACCATCACCGACACCCATGGCCCGCAGGCGTGACATGAATTTTTCGACCGGTGGCGCCATATGAGGCAAGTCGGAACGGTGATCTGATATCTCATCAATATCAAAGAACCGTGCTCCGGGGATATGCCCGGCATCATATTCGGCCTTGGCATCACGGTTTTGCGCCGGCAAATACCACGACCCGTCCAGAATCCGCAGATCCGGGTCTTTCATATGCGCGGCCAGCCATTCGGTGGATACGAGGGTTTTTGGATCGTCCTGCATCAAAGCCTCCCCTAAGCGAGCTTGGGGTTTCCCTATACCCCGTGGCATGGGCGTTCAAGGCTGGATAGCGCTAGCGCTTGTTGACCTCAGGAATTATCGCGCCTTGCGCAGGCGGAAATGCTGGATGATGCCGATGACACTGATCACAATCCAGAACCCTTCGATCAGCATCGAGGCCAGATTGAAATTCTCAAGCAGCGAAAAGACGATCAGGACAGACCCCAGCAGGTTGATCACCGGAAAGGCCAGGTCATCGGAATTCATCATCCGCATCTGCGTCGCGAAATACGCCGCCACCACGATCAGCGCCCCGAATGAGCCGATGGCATCCACGATGGTAAGTGTGTCAAAGATAGCCGTCATATCTGGGCCGTGCCATTTTCAGGAGATTCAGTGTGTTGCGCATAGTGATGCATGTTTAGAAACGCAGCTCCTTGCGAACCGGCGCGATACCCGTGCGGCAGGTCCGCAGCAAAGCGCAACCCCTGCCCGGCCTGTAAGGGCACCCATTCCTCGCCACGCAGAATTTCCAAAGTACCGCTGAGGACAAATACTTCCTCGGTCACCCCGGCGGCATGAGCCGGGGATTCGTGGCTTTGGTTCGCGGCAAGGTTCACGTGAAAAGTCTCGGCTCCCAGTGCGGGATCGAAGGGAAAGACGATCTTGACCTCGATACTGCCGGGAAAGGTTACAGTCTGAAAGACCGATGGATCGCCCAGCGTTGTGTCGATCAACCCGCTGAGCGGTATCTGAAAGCCTTTGGCGATTTTCCAAAGCGTGGCGATCGTTGGGCTCGATTCGCCGCGCTCAATCTGGCCAAGCATGGCTTTGCTGACCCCGGTCATCTCGGCGACTTTGGACAGGCTCAACCCCGAAGCTGTCCGCACATCCCGTAATTTCAGCGTAATGTCGTCCATAGCCATACCCGCGCCCTGCGATTTACCTTGTACGTTATAACGCACATGTGCTACGTGCGCTATAACGTACGAACCCCGAATTATGCAACCCGAGGCAACAGGGAAAACAGCATCATGCCAATGTACCGATCCAGAACCTCTACCCATGGCCGCAACATGGCTGGCGCACGTGGCCTTTGGCGGGCCACAGGTATGGGTGACGACGATTTCGGCAAACCGATCATCGCCATCGTCAACTCATTCACCCAGTTTGTGCCGGGTCACGTGCATCTGAAGGACCTGGGCCAGATGGTCGCGCGCGAGGTCGAAGCCGCAGGTGGCGTGGCGAAAGAGTTCAACACGATCGCCGTGGATGACGGTATCGCCATGGGCCATGACGGGATGCTGTATTCGCTGCCCTCACGCGAAGTGATCGCGGATTCGGTCGAATATATGGTCAACGCCCATTGTGCGGACGCTATGGTCTGCATTTCGAACTGCGACAAGATCACTCCCGGCATGCTGATGGCCGCCATGCGTCTGAACATCCCGGCCATTTTCGTCTCAGGCGGTCCGATGGAAGCGGGCAAGATCGACATCGCCGATCTGGAAGCCAAGAAGATTGACCTTGTGGACGCTATGGTGGCCGCTGCGAACGACAAGTTCACCGACGAACAGGTTCAGCACATCGAAGAAAACGCCTGCCCCACATGTGGTTCATGTTCGGGCATGTTCACCGCGAATTCGATGAATTGTCTGGCCGAGGCGCTGGGTCTGGCCCTGCCGGGTAACGGCTCGACTCTGGCGACGCACGCAGACCGCAAAGAACTGTTCCTTGAAGCCGGCCGCAGGATCGTCGAGATTACCAAGCGCCATTACGATCTGGATGAAAAAGGCTTTCTGCCCCGTGAGATTGCCACCTTTGATGCGTTCGAAAATGCCATGAGCCTTGATATCGCCATGGGTGGGTCGACCAACACGGTGCTGCACCTGCTGGCCATCGCGCATGAGGGTGAAGTTGACTTCACCATGGCCGATATGGACCGCCTCAGCCGTCGTGTTCCCTGCCTCTGCAAAGTCGCGCCCAACACCGAAAATGTGCATATGGAAGACGTCCACCGTGCCGGTGGTATCTTCTCGATCCTGGGTGAGCTCAGCCGTGCGGGCCTGCTGCACAACGAATGCAGCACGGTGCATTCGGCCACGATGGGCGAGGCGATTGCCAACTGGGACATCACCATCGCCAACAACCCCAAGGCACAGGAGCTGTTCAAGGCCGCCCCCGGCGGTGTGCGCACCACACAGGCGTTCAGCCAGTCGAACCGGTTCAAGGAACTGGACACCGATCGTAAGGGTGGCGTGATCCGGTCCAAGGAACACGCGTTCAGTCAGGACGGCGGTCTGGCGGTTCTGTTCGGCAACATCGCACGTGACGGCTGTATCGTGAAAACCGCTGGTGTGGATGCCAATATCCTGCAATTCACCGGCTCGGCCTATGTATGCGAAAGCCAGGATCAGGCTGTTAGCGACATTCTCACCGGCAAGGTGAAAGAGGGCGATGTTGTGGTGATCCGCTATGAAGGCCCGCGTGGCGGTCCGGGGATGCAGGAAATGCTGTACCCAACGTCTTACCTGAAGTCGAAGGGTCTTGGCAAAGCCTGCGCCCTGCTGACCGACGGGCGGTTTTCGGGCGGCACTTCCGGTCTGTCGATCGGCCATGTCTCGCCCGAGGCGGCCGAAGGCGGAGAGATTGGTCTGGTACAGAATGGCGACACGATTGAAATCGACATCCCCAACCGCTCGATCCATCTGGCCGTCTCAGATGAAGAGCTTGCGGCCCGGCGCGAAGCACAGGACGCAAAGGGCTGGGTGCCTGCTGCGCCGCGCAAACGCAAGGTGTCTACTGCGCTGAAGGCCTATGCGAAACTGACCACCAGCGCGGCGAAAGGAGCCGTGCGTCAGGTCTAAACTGATAGATTACCGGTCTGCTGACGCGGCAGACCGGTAAGTCGATCATGCACAGGCGCACCCGGGCGCAACCAGATTAAATGTTTCGCAAGAAACGTTGACGATGGACGGGTCATCCTGCCTAAGGATCAATCGCCCAGTTTGGCGTGAATTTCATCCAGATCGATTTCGCCAATCGGCATCTTGTTGGCCGGGTTTTCGAAATCGTATTTGAACAGCTCAAAATCCTGCTTGTAGATCTCATAGACCAGATGCATCGACAGGTCGTCGAAATAGTCTTCAACCGGATGCGCGCGCTTGGGTCCGTGGCCTTCGGATTCGTTGAACCGGGGTATTTCGGACAGCGAAACAGAATGCTTCAGCTTTGTATTGTCCAAGACACCCTGCATCCCGTCGTTGAACGCTTCGGTCCAGAAGATCCGATCATAACGACCACCGTTCACGATGAAGGTCGACACGTGACCAGACATGGCTGACCAGTGAATGTCCGGGTCCATCGGACGCCGCCAGCGGATGGTATCACGCGCAAACAGCAGGAACCGGCGAAAGCTGGCGATTTGGTCAAACTCTCCCTTGCCATCGTCACCGCCCACCTCGATCCCGTAATTGTAGATCAGCGTCGGCACCAGATTGCCACGATACCGTTTGCCGTTGCGCTGGATCCCGCAGATCTTGTCGAAAAACGAGCTCAGAATACGCGTGTACGGGTTGCGCACACAGGTAAAGGAATACGAGGCGTGATCGCGCACATTTTTGGAAATCAGGTCCTGGCTCTGATCAAAGGCCCATTTGTGCATGCCATCCTTGGCGTCATGGATATCGCCGTCAAAGAACTGACCGTGATCCGAATAATACATGATCTGCCCAATGGTCGAGCAGGCGCATTTTGGCACAACGCGGTACACCATGCTTTCGCTCTCGGTCATCCAGGTACCGGGAAAACCCATCTGCTGTGCCTCCTACGCTGGTCTGGTCTCAAACCGATATGCCAGCTTTTGATAACAAGGAACCAAAATTATTCTGTTTATTCAATCGCTCATCCTCAGTATCACGGTTGAAACCGGGCAGAAACGGAAATTACCTAACCTCGATGGCGAAGATTGCCTATATATTGCTATGCCATAAAGACCCTGATGCAATCATTGCACAGGCCGAACAGCTGACCGCTGCGGGCGATTGCATGGCCATCCACTTTGACGCCCGTGCCAGCGCCGAAGGCTACGGGCGCATTCGTTCCGCGCTGGATCAAAATCCGAACGTGACCTTTGCTAAAAGGCGCATCAAATGCGGCTGGGGAGAATGGTCGCTGGTGCAGGCCACGCTGAACGCCTTGCAGGCCGCCGTCGAAACCTTCCCCCGCGCCACGCATTTTTACATGCTGTCCGGTGATTGCATGGCGATCAAAACCGCAGAATACACTCATCGGTTTCTGGATGATCACGACAAGGATTTCATCGAATGCCACGACTTTTTCGAAAGCGACTGGATCAAGACCGGCATGAAAGAAGACCGGTTGATCTATCGCCATTATTTCAATGAACGCACCCAGCCGAAACTGTTCTACACCGC
Organism: Ruegeria sp. AD9; assembly: GCF_056542305.1. Lineage (NCBI taxonomy): Bacteria > Pseudomonadati > Pseudomonadota > Alphaproteobacteria > Rhodobacterales > Roseobacteraceae > Ruegeria > Ruegeria sp. AD9. The sequence continues at coordinate 40,567 of NZ_JBQFZP010000010.1, read as the reverse complement.
CTATGAAACGCAGAGGCGTTTTGGGCTGACGCGGCAGATTCCCGAAGACCTTCAGGTTATGATCGGCAGCCAATGGTGGTGTCTTCGCCGCCGAACGGTCGAGATGATTCTGGACTTCCTGCGACAGCGCAGGGACGTGATCCGGTTTTTTGCAACCACCTGGATACCCGATGAAACCTTCTTTCAAACGCTGGTACGCCACCTGATCCCGAAGGGTGAAATCGAAAACCGCACACCGACATTTCTGATGTTTTCGGATTATGGAATGCCCGTCACGTTCTACAACGATCACTATGACATGCTTCTGGGTCAGGACTATTTGTTTGCCCGCAAGATCAGCCCAGAGGCGCATGAGCTGAAAGAGCGTCTCGGCTCACTTTATGCGAGTGAGGGCATCGACTTTCCCATCTCGAACGAGGGGCGTGGCCTTTATGCGTTTCTGGCTGGCCGGGGGCGCATCGGGCGCCGGTTCGGGCAACGCTTCTGGGAGGCCGGAAGTGTTCTGGGCCCCGACCGAGAGCTGTTTGTGATTGTGTGCAAAAAGTGGCATGTCGCCAAAAGGCTGGTCGATCAAATCGCGTCTGAAACAGATATCCCCTGCGTCGAATACCTGTTTAACGAAGAGGATACCCAACTGCCTGATCTGGGCGGTATTGAAACGACGCTGACCAAGCGCTCGCGCCATCGGCGGGCCGTTGTACGAATGCTTTTCGAAAGTTTCGGATCAGACCAGTTGGTTCTGTGCCTCGACCCGGCCAATCTGGACGTTGTTCAGGATTTCAGCGGTGATCAGGCCAAAACCCATGTGCTTGAGATCGAATGCGAATACTCGGACGAATACCTGATTGGCCACGCGCGGCGCGTCGGATTGGCGGGTGACAACAGCCCGGTTGAGACTGTTTCCCATCTGCTGCCGACACTTCGCAACGACCTGAGTTACGAGTCCCAACAACTCCGCGCCGCCGGTTTGGACAATTACCTGCGACTGCGGGAAACCGCCCAGCGCGCCGAAAACATTGCTGTCATATCCGAGTTTCTTGGGGTGAACAAAGAAAAGGCCGACGCGGTGATGCGGCTGGACTACCTGTTCGCCGACTAAACGGAAAGTCAGCCTGACATCCGACAGCTTTTCGGCCCCCTTTGCTGCATTGGGTGCACCGCATATTTGCCTGTCGGAAAGGACAGCCTAAAACCCAACATCACTGCCATCGTGATTTTTATTCAAAAATCGGATACTGTACAGCCAATTGGGCCAATTTGCTTATACTTTTTCTCTTTGGCAGGCCGGCCCTGGCCAGTGAAAGGCAAAAACAGACGCGTCCTTAATTCTGAATGACGGGTATCTGTGCATCGAAAACCCGAAAGCCCCTGCTGGCCGCAATTAGACATTTGAAACGCAACTCCGGGGGGAACAGTTGTGCTTATAGATCAAATTGAAACATCCAGATCATATATCCCAAATGACGCAGACTGGAACCTGATATACAAGGTTCTGCCGGGCGAGGCCAAGATTGCCGACCCGTCAGTCATCAACCGTCATTTCGAATGTATCGAGGTGACCGACAACACGGTTCTGCCAGCAAGCGGCATGTATGTTGTTCTGCGCGGTGTGGTTCAGCTGCGGCAGAACGGTAATCCTTTGGCCAGCGCGGATGTCGGTGACTATTTCTATGAAGAGCACCTTCAGATATCAGACATTCCCGTCAGCCTCGAAGCGCTCGCGCTGGACGGATCGCGGGTGGCTTTTCTGTCCAGCGAGAACTGGCGTCAGATACCAGAGGAAATCCGGCAACCCTGCTTCGCCACGATGTTCGGCGATTTGGTCAGTGTTCAATTGCAGAACTTCCAGCAGCCGATCAATTGTTGCAGCGTGACGGCTGCCGCCCTCAGCATGTCCGCGTTGGGCTTCAGTTGCGAAGTGAACGACATTTTCCGTGAATGCGCGCTGCCTTCGTCTTTCGTCGTCAATGACGGTATCTCACTGGGTGAGCTGTTTGACGTCGCCTGTACCTACATTCATTCGCAGGGCTTGCGGGACAGTGTTCAGGTTCAGGCCTATTTCATGGACGAGGACACGACAAACGTGCAGCTGTTGCTGGATGCGATTGACGAATCCAACCGGCTGGGTGGTGACAATGATATTCTGGTGGCGAATTTTCAGGTCGGCGTCGCCCATGGCAAAGCGAATATGCCGGGCGGGCATTTTGCCGTAATCGCCAAGTGCAACCCAAGCACTGGGCTGGTGCACATGATGGACGTACATCCTGAGAAATACGGCAAGCTTTGGGTTACAACCGCAGACCGGCTTTGGAAGGCGATGTCGGACCGTGACGGAACCTCGATGCGGTCGCGTGGCATTTTGCGCTTCTCGGCGCGTGCCGCGGTCAAGACGCATCTGAAGACATTCAAGCAACGATGCAACTATGTCGACAGCACGCTCTATCTGGCAAAAGACCCCAAGAAACGGCGCAACCTGTTCCGCCGCGCCACTCCGAACATGAACTCCTTAGGTGTGTTGGTGGAAAGCCTGGCCATTCACGGCGATGACAAGGTGGACGAAGACGAGCTGCTGCGGGCCACCGAAGCCTCTTTCACGGATGTTGTCTCACGGGTGGCCACGGCCGCGGACATGCACAACATGGCCCAGAAATATCTGAACGCGGCTGAAAACATACACCTGAGCAGTTCACTTCGCAGTTTCGGAACGCGCGAGGACACATCGATCCTTACCCCCGAAGACTGGTTCAAGATGCAACTACAGGGCCTGGACGCCAACACGGACCGTCACCTGATGATCAATATCGACTTTAATCGGGTAACCGGGATCGAAGCCATCCGCCCGCCGGTAAACGTTTACCGGGAAACCGCGTTGCTCGAAGAATTCTGGTGCCTGTGTATCGCATATGATGAAGCAGCCGACCTTGTGACGATCGTCGACATGAGCCCCGCAACGTCACAGGTCTGGCAAGCCCCTCGTGGCAACATCTTCCGCGGCCTGCGCGATCTGGAGGACCCGGCTTTGCTGGTGATCGAAACAGTTGAGCCGCCCGAAGATCCCGGGGATGTCGCCAGCATTATCCGGAACAACCCCATGGTTCTGTTTTATGAAGATGAAGACCCGTGGTCCTACATGCTCAGAAGTGTTCTTTCGAACATCGGTGCGACCAGCGTAAAGCAGGTGGATGTGGGCGGTCGCGACCCCAACGCGATAAAGATGCGACGTCAGCTGATATCTTTAGGTGAAAAACCCAAAGTTCCCTACCTGTTTTTCCAAGGCCAGTGCATCAGCAAAGGCGAAAAGCTGGAAGACATTGTGGACATGATCAAGGCAGGTCACCTTCAGGACCGCATGATCGAAGCAGGTCTTCCCGTTTCCAAGCTTGAAGAGACACCCAGCCTGAATAAGAACATGTTCGGCTATCCCAAAGGTGTGATGAACGAGGTAAGCAGCGGCAAACGCAACGTGCTGCTTTGTGCCTGCGGGTCATCGGCGGCAGACAAGATACCAGAACTTGTTGAGCGCATCGTCGACGCCGGACACAATGTCAAACTGATCCCTTCCACTTCGGCTGAAAAGTTTTTTCGGGACTTCGGCGCTGAACGGATCGACGCCAAGATCACCCATAACGACTATTACCGCGACGATGATGAATGGAATTTCCGTTACATGGAATTCGACATGCCAGTGCGTGCGTCGCATCTGGCGCTTTGTGACTGGGCCGATTGCGTGATCGTCGCACCCATCACCTGCAACACCATGGGAAAGGTGGCAAACGGGATCGCCGATAACCTTCTGACCTCTGTCTTTGTGGCGTGGCAGTACCAGAAGAAGCCCGTGATCCTGTGCCCGGCCTGTAACACGAATATGTGGAACAACATCACCACCCAGAACAATGTCGCAAGGCTGAAGACACTGGGCATCGATTTCATAGGCCCTCGGGAGGGCCGCCTGTCCAACGGCCGGATGGGGATTGGTATGATGGCCACGCCTGACCAGATCATGGAAGCACTGGGCGAGGCATTCGAAGAACTGGACGACCAGAAATACCGCGTGTGCAAATGGGCCCGGGAGGCTGCCGCCGCCGATGACATCAATGAATGGAAACGTGTGTTCCGCGCCATCGATGAAGGTGTCGTAGGTATCAATATTGTTGACGAAGCCCACGGCGATTCATTGCTGCATTATGCGGCTGGCGGCGAAGGCGAATTGAACGAAGGCGGTCACGATCTGGGCAAGCCAGATTATGAAGCGGCACAGGATTTGATCGACCGCGATATCGACGTCAATATCGTCAACGATCACGGTTTCACGGCATTGCATGTGGCTGTGATGAACAAAGCCCCAAGGATGGTCGACATCCTGTTGCGCGCCAAAGGCATGGATGCAACCTCGTGCATTAAATTTGTTCAGGGCATGGATATCGCCCCTGAGATACGGACCATGCTGGATGCTTGGGCGCGAGACCACAACCTTAAGATAAAAGACGCGGAACAGGGCCGTGACGAAACCTTTATTGCCGTTCAGGAACCCACCTATCTGTATTTCACATACGGCTCCCTGAAACAGGGGTTCCCGAACCATGAGGCACACAGCCGGGTCTTGAATGACTTTGTCGGGCCTGCCCGCACGCGGCAACCAATGCCCCTGATCGTTCCAAATGAACCGTTCTGCGACAATCCGAACTGTGGCTTCCTGCACCGAATGGCGACCCTTGTCGATCAGCAGGGCATGGGCAAACAAGTAAGCGGAGAGGTTTACCGGGTGACGGAATCGGGCCTGCACGAGCTGGACAAGCTGGAAGGTTATCATGGTCCGGGCTCGTCCAAGAACGTCTATATCCGCAAAAAGATCAACGTGATCTTGGATGGCGTGATGAAACCCGCCTACGCCTATGTGATCGCCGATCCTGAAAAGTACATGCAAAACTGGCGTGACGGCAAATCAGATGTCATCAGCGACTACACGCTGGATATGGCTCAGGGTGAACCCAAGCCCGGATTCGAGCCGGCTATCTAGTTTTCCGCTGTGCTGACTGGTGGCGGTTTTGGGCTTTCCTTGGAACTGAGATTATAGGCCGTGATCACCACCATACAAAGCAGGACGAACGGCCAGAACCCGGCCTTGGGAATAAGGTTGTCCCGATAGTGGATGATCCGCAACGACGTCTCAACGTCGGACGCAAACAGGTATGTATTGACCGAAACTGCCAGCAGCATGAAGTACATCAGGAAAAAGAACGACTCCATATAGATCACAGGAGAACCTGCGAACCCTTCACGCAGCTGCACATGGGCCAACAGGATCACGAAAAACAGAACCGAGCAGGTTCCGATTACACTGGACGTGCTGAAGTCATGCCGATCGGCCAGCCCCTCGCGGCGCGTGACGGTCATCAGCGCCCCAAACAGCAGCATTGTCACGACAAGCAGCGGGACCATGTGCACGATGAACGCGTTTGCGAAATTGCGTTTGATGACAAAGTTATAATGCAGCTCGGGCATGTTGGTTTGATAGGCGTTCTGAGCGATGCCCAACGTCGTATCCAGGCTTGACAACTTATAGTCGAAATAGGTGTTCTCACGTTCCCACGTACCCATCACGATCTGACTGTCGATGCCGAAAATATCATCCGGGCCGGTCGCGGAATAAGCCTCAAAGTCAGGAACCAGCGCAACATTGATGTCAAAAGATGCGGGCCAGAAGCGCACCCAGACCGTTTTGTGATCAAAGGGGTAGCGGGTGTAGTCAAAACTCTGCCGAAGGGTTTGTTCAAAATACCACCCGATCAGCAACCCATCTTGTTGCGGCAGCCGATAGGCCTCTTCGATCAGTCCGTTTGCTGTATCGACCGCTTCCGGCAGAAGGAAACCGATCTCACCCTCGGCCGGACGGATCTCATCATGAACACCTGTGATGTAGCGCTGCCAGACGTAACCGGTGACCTGCACGTCGCTGGCACCAAGAAAGCTGAATGATTTTAAGAAGATCCCCGTTTTAACGCGGTAATCCGGCACGGCATCCAGTTTTTCCAGATACGCGTCCACTGATGCCTGATCCGGAAGTTGCGTGGGATCACCCTCAAAATGATTCAGTTCGATCCAAAGTTTGAGCAAGAGACCCCCAAGCCCAAGGGTCAACAAGCCAGAAATCAGCCACACCTTTCTTTCAACGCTCATTCAGCCTCCTGCCGTGTCACCTAATCAGCCAGAAACCCCACTGAACCCAGAAGGGATTGCGTGATACCCATAGCGGCAAACTGCGTTGCCAGATCGGCATACCCCCCGTGTTGTATTGGCGGAGTGTTCTGCTGTCCGCTTTCAGCCAAAAGTCGTATTTGACAAATGGATAAATCGACCATTGGCAAAGGCTCGGTAGTCGTGAAGGCTGCAAGCCCATCCGCATATTCAATTGCTGCGTCCCAATCGCCGCGCGCCAGCATGACGGCGCAGGCGTCCGAGTAAAAGTGAAGGTGACTGTGACCCACACATCCCTCGGAAATGATCTCAGACCCCAGGTTCAACAAGCGCGTTTGCTCATCAGGGTTGGACTCGGCCATTGCCAGGGCCGACAAGGCCTTGGGCCCTACAAAGTTCCGCCCATGTTCAAGCGCGATTTCAACCGCGCGACGACCTGTTTCCCGACCGTGGTCCAACTTTCCGGCATAAACCTGCGTTCGGGCCAGATGTTCAAGGGCCTGCGCCTCAAGGCGTTTTGCACCGACGCGTTCCGCAATTTCAGCTGAAACACTGAACGCTTCCAGCGCCTGATCAAGGTTGCCCAAAAAGGTCTCGGCCACGCCAAGGCAGGTCTGTGCAACGCATTCCGGAACAAAGGCAAAGTACCTTTGCGAGACTTCGATGGCCTCAATGGCGTCCGCCTTGCCTTGTGCTACGTCCCCGGTGTAACTGCGCGCGACGCTGAGATTGTGAAGATTGGCGGCCAGATCGCGGACCAGCCCTTTTTCGCGCGCTCGTTCAACAGCTTGCGTATAAAAGCCTGTCGCTGTCTTCATGGTGGCATTCATGAAGTTTGCGTCACCAAATCCGCTTAGCGCCCCAACCTCGAGGCGGGCAGAGCCAAGTTTGCGGGCAAGCGTCAGGGCGCGTTCATTGGCGCTTAGCGCTTCCTTGTCCCGGCCCAGAGGGAAAAAGACATTACCGCGCACATAATTGATCTGCGCCACATCCCGCTCTGACCTGCAACGCTCGGCGGCCGTTTCAGCCATATCGAGTGCCTCCAGCGCGTCCTGATACAGGCTGGCTTGCCGCGCAGCCTGCGCGAGCCCGATATGCGCGCGGCTGATTTGCTCATCGGTTTCGGCAACGCGAGCAGCTTCCTGAAATTCACGCAGTGCGTCGCCAGACAGACCCTGAAGCCTGTGCGTCTCAGCCCGAGCGCAAAGCAGATCGAACCGGACACCTGCGGGGGACGGCAGTTCCAGAGCGCGTTCGATCAATGGGCTGGCATCGTCAAATCTGAAGGCCTGGATCAGTTTCTCCGCCGCGTCCAGATACGCCTGTGCGGCGTTATTCGCCCCGGCCCGGTCCAGATGCTGTGCGCATAGGGTCGCATCGCGATCCTCGAACCACTTGGCGGCCTGTCTGTGCAGGCGCGCACGCTCGGATTTGACCAACGTTGCATAGGATCCATCCCGGATCAGCGCATGGGCAAACATGAGGTCAGGCCCTGCCTCTCGGACCAGCGCGGACCGGATCAGGCTGGTCGTATCCAGATGCCCTTCACCCAGAATGAAGTTCAGCACTTCTGCCGAGAACCGTTGCCCCAGTACCGATGCTGCCTGAATGGCGGCGCGGCTGGTTCGATCCAGTGCATCCAGTCGGGACTGAACGATCCCCTGAATACTGCCGGGCACGCTTTGTTGGGTAAGTACATCTGTATTGCGCAACAACTGTTCAAGAAACAGCGGATTGCCCCCGGCGCGTTTGACACAGGTTTCCAGCAACTCGGGGTCGATGGCCGTGAATTCTTCGACCAACAGTCTGGCCTGTTCCTCGCCCATCGGCGCCAGTTCCATCTTGGACACCGGCGCGCCATCGGTTGCCATTTGCCAGTCCCGGTCAATCGGGTCGCCTTCAACCCGGCTGGTCATCATCAACACGCAAGGGATATTCCGCGTCGCCGCCGCAATATGAGAGCAGGTCACCAGGATCTCGGGCGAGGCCCAGTGGATGTCCTCGATCTGGATCAGCAGGGGGGCTTCCCGGCTGCTGGCCGACAGCAACTCTTCAATGACCTGCCGCCTTCCGCGCAAGCGGGTCTTGTTGTCCATCACCGCAAACACCTCGGCCAGACCGGCGTCCTGCTCCAGCTCAAGCAGCGCGTTGAGGTGCGCGGCGTTCGCGGGGCTCACCCAGCCCCTGGCGATTGCGTCCCTGGCCGCTGCGGCACCCGTTTTCGCGCCATCCGACGGGTCAAGACCCAGAATGCTGCGGGCGACCATCTGAATGGCCGAATGCCCTTCGCGCGCGCCGAAATCCATCACGACACCGTTGTGGATCGTGTAGGACTGGCCGGATGCCAGTTCAGCGACTTGCTCGGACAAATGGGTTTTCCCGATCCCGGGCTCACCCAGAATCACATGGACTTCGCCCTTGCCGTGGCGTTTGCATCGGTCAAATGTGGCCGAAAACACCGACAATTCCCGCTCGCGCCCGATGAACTTATGACGCCGTGTGCGAATGTTCCGGGCCAATCGATCCAGACGCCAAATTTCAACGGGATCATTCAGCCCTTTGATGGCCTTCACACCAAGGGATTCGCCAACGAATAGCGGTCCCAACGCGCGCTGAATGTCATGTGAAACCAGAGTCTCGCCGCCTGCGGAAATATCCGTCAGACGGGACGCCAGATTTACCCCATCCCCTGTGACAGTGTATTCTGTATGCGACTGACTTCCGGTCGTACTGGCAATGACCTGACCTGACGCAATACCGATGTGGCAGGAAAGCGGTGGTGACAAAGTCGGTAGAACTGCATGTATCTCGGCAGCAGCACGCGCCGCCCTTTCGGTGTCATTGGTATGTGAAATCGGCGCTCCGAAAACGGCCATGACCGCATCGCCGATATGCTTGTCTATACGACCACCATACTTTTCGACGACATTGTCCACTTTGCTGAAGAATTGATTCAGCAGCGCATGCAGATCTTCTGCATCCAGCTCACTGGATAGTTTCGTGAATGCGGTAAGATCGGCAAACATCACTGTAACCTGTCGGCGCGCGGGCTCGAGCTGTGCAGCAGGTTCAGGCTCTGCTGATGTTTGGCTGGTATCAATCTGTTCGATGGCGCGCAGCAGCCGCCGCCGATCACCGACGGCCGTCACCCCAATTTCGATCAAATCCTCGGCCGTCAAATCAGGCAGGATGGAGAAATCGATTTTGTTGTCTGCGAAGGCCTGCGCGTACTCGTTTAATCCAATTGCGCTCAGCCAGCCCCTAAGGTCCTGAGACATGTTTCCCATCTGAAGTCCCCCGCTTCAACCTGGAACCTAGCATGTGAGCCGCTTCGAGTCTGCTAGAACCTAATTAATTTGTGTTTTTGAGCAGGGTTAATCCAAAACTGGCTCCTGCACCAAGCCAGTGTTTCCGAAACCGCTGGACAGGATATACGAACAGCAGGCCTGGGTGATCTCGCGGAAGCGGGCTCTTTCTCGACGGTAAAGGTATACCTCTCGCTTGTCCGGCAAATCTGAAATCGGGCGAAAGGCGACCGCGTCCGGGATGAATTGCGCGACGGTCTGCGGCAGGACCGTGATCCACTGGCCTGCCCTGACCGTTGTGATCAGCGAGTGCGTGTTGTGAATAGTAACCTCGGCCCGGTCCAGAATCTTTTTGAACGAGGATGATTCAATGATGTCGCACAAGGCGTTTCGCACGAAGGGTGCCGCCATCAGGTCACGGATTTCGGGCGGTTTGGCCTGTGTCATAAGCGGATGATCAGAAGCTGCAACGAGTCCGAACTGATCCTGAAACAGAGGCTCGGTACTGACCCCGTTCAGGGGATGATGGCCGGATGCAATGCCGATATCCGCCTTATCCCCGGCAACGGCGTCCAGAACCTGTTGCGAATCCCCGTCTCGCAACTCGATCTTCAATCCGGGAAAGCGTGATGCCATATGTCCCAGCAAGGCGGGAAAGACCAAAGCCCCCACAGACGGCACGGATACGATACGGATCAACCCATGTTCCGCCTGCGCCGCCATTTCTATGTTCAGAACAGTCTGATCAAAATCGCGCACCTGTTTGAGCGCAAGGTCCAGAACCTGCTGACCCAGCGGCGACAGGTGATTTTTCCGTTCACCTTCAAACAGTTTCTTGCCCAGATGATCTTCAAACTGTTTCAGCATCATTGAGACGGCGGATTGTGTCCGACCCAGACGGCTGGCAGCCTCGGCAAGGTTTCCGGTTTGGGCCACGGTACAAAAACACCGCAGCATCTCGACTTTCATCGCCATACTTCAAACTTTCTGAAGTTTTCTAAAGTTAATTGAGTTTGACTGATGTTGACCGAAAGTTCCATCCTGACCCAAATCGAAATTTGCGAATTTGGGGCCTGACGTGACCAAACTGAACCTGATTGCCGGCGAATGGCTGGCGGGCGAAAGCGAAATTGAAAACCGCAATCCTTCGGATTTAAGCGATCTGGTTGGCATGTTCACACAGGCCAGCGCCGATCAGCTTGAGGCGACTCTGGATCAGGCGCGCGTCGCGCAGACCGAATGGGCTGCCTACGGGTTGGAGCGCAAACAGGCCGTCCTGAACGCCATCGGCAACGAGTTGATGGCCCGCACCGAAGAACTGGGTACATTGCTGAGCCGCGAGGAAGGCAAGCCGCTGGCCGAAGGCAAGGGTGAGGTTTACCGGGCCGGTCAGTTCTTCACTTATTACGCCGCCGAGTGTCTGCGCCAGATCGGTGAAAACGCCGATTCCGTACGCCCCGATATCGAAGTGGATGTGCGCCGCGAAGCCGTTGGCGTTATCGCAATCATCAGCCCGTGGAACTTCCCCACTGCAACGGCCTCGTGGAAGATTGCCCCGGCGCTGTGCTATGGCAACGCGGTTGTATGGAAACCCGCCAACATCACCCCCGCCTCGGCTGTGGCCCTTACTGAAATCATCGAACGGCAGGATATTCCGAAAGGTCTGTTCAGCCTTGTGATGGGCTCGGGCCGTTCGGTTGGGCAACGTCTGGTGGAAAGCCCCAAGGTCAATGCGATTTCCTTCACCGGATCGGTGCCCGTAGGCAAAGGTATCGCCGCCGCAGCAATCCAGAACCTGACCAAAGTGCAAATGGAGATGGGGTCCAAAAACGCGCTGGCCGTGATGGACGACGCCGATCTGGATCTGGCGGTGACGCTGGCTCTGGGCGGGGCCTTTGGTGGCACCGGTCAGAAATGCACCGCCTCGTCGCGTCTTGTGGTTCACGCGGGCATCCATGATGCCTTTGTCGAGAAACTGGTTGCCGGTGCGCAGGCCATGAAAGTGGGTCACGCGCTGGAAGCGGGCGTGCAGATGGGCCCCGTCGTCAGCCAGCAGCAATTGAATGAAAACCTCACCTATGTCGACCTGGGCAAATCCGAAGGGGCCGAGCTGGCCTGTGGCGGTCAGCGCCTGGAGATGCCCCATGACGGGTTCTACATGTCGCCGGGCGTGTTCCTGAACACCACCAACGACATGCGCATCAACCGCGAAGAAATGTTCGCACCGCTTACATCCGTCATCAAGGTCGGCAGCTATGACGAGGCGCTGAGCGTGGTCAACGACACCAATTTCGGCCTGACCTCAGGCATCGTGACCAAATCATTGGCCCGCGCCACCCATTTCCGCCGCAACGCGCGCACCGGTGTTGTGACGGTTAACCTGCCCACCGCTGGCACCGATTACCACGTACCATTCGGTGGCCGGGGCGACAGCTCGTACGGGCCGCGCGAACAAGGCAAGGCGGCAGCCGAATTCTATACAACCGTCAAAACCGCCTATATCAGCGCAGGCCCGGTCTGATGCGGATCGACGGCCTGCAATATGCCAACTGGTCGGAGAAGATCTTCCGCCAGCTGCACGAAGGGGGCGTGGACGCGATCCATGTCACCATCTCCTATCATGAGAACTTCCGCGAAACGGTTCTGAATTTTGAGAAATGGAACCGTTGGTTCGAGCAGTACCCGGATCTGATCATGAAGGGCCGGTGGGCCAGCGATATTGACTCAGCCCGTGAAACAGGCCGGACCGCCGTGTTTTTCGGGTTTCAGAACCCGTCGCCCATTGAAGACGATATCGGGCTGGTTGAAATCCTGCACGATTTGGGCGCGCGGTTCATGCAACTGACCTATAACAACCAATCCCTGCTGGCGACCGGTTGTTATGAGGCCGAAGACACAGGCATCACCCGAATGGGCAAGCAGGTGATCAAAGAGATGAACCGCGTGGGCCTTGTGGTGGATATGAGCCATTCGGCAGACCGGTCCACAATCGAAGCGGCTGAGATTTCGGACCGGCCCATCGCAATCACACATGCCAATCCGCACGAATGGTCCCCGGCCCTGCGCAACAAGCGAGATGATGTCATCCGCGCCGTGGCTGAAAACGGTGGGATGCTGGGTTTTTCGGTCTACCCTCACCACCTGAAGGACAAGTCCGACTGCACGCTGGAGAGCTTTTGCGAGATGATTGCCCGCACTGCGGACAAATATGGGGCCAGTCATCTGGGGATCGGCACTGACCTGTGTCAGGATCAGCCCGACAGCGTCGTTGAATGGATGCGTGTGGGGCGGTGGACAAAAGAAATCGACTATGGCGAAGGCTCGGCCTCGGCCCCGGGGTTTCCACCAATGCCGGGCTGGTTTCAGGACAACCGAGACTTTGGAAACATCGAACAAGGGTTACGCGCGACCGGCCTGAACGATGACGAAGTGGCCGGGATCATGGGCAGGAACTGGTATCGGTTCTTTGCCGAGAACTTCGTCCCACAAAGGTAACCAAATGGAACCACACGCGCAGACAGAGATCGCCAGACGTGACCCCGCTATGGTCATGCGACTGTCACGACTGGGATCACTACACCAATGTCGGCTCAGCTTTATGCGGCAACTGACACGCCGCATGGCCGATGAAAAATGGAGATTTTCGCGCCCTGCATTTGAAATTGACGACAAAGGTGTCGGCCATGCGGTCTATACCGCGCAAGGCCCCGATCGCGCCTATTCGCTGGTCGCCTTTGCCCATGACCTGCCTGCCGATCAACGGTCAGACCGGGTTATTGCCGAAGCGTGGGACGCCACCTTTGCGCTGTTTGATGGCATCCCGACGCCAGAAGACATTGATCGCCTGTCCCTGAACGTACCGCTTCAAGAGGCAGGGCGTGTCAGCGAAACCGAATTGTCACTGTCACGCGCCAACCGTTCCGTGCGACTCTGGGCTCATGTGGTGGATCGTCTGGCTGCGGGCCAGCAACCGGACCTGGAACAGATTTATCAGGTCGGCTATCTGATGAGGACCACGGCTGTTTACGGGTCGGGCAAATTCGGCGCTGCGGATCGTGAGAAAACGGCGGACCGGAATGAGGTCAGTGGTCCCTTCCAGATCGAAATGCTGTCAGTCTATCTGACCCGAGTTTTTGTACGCGATCTGGTGCAATTTATGGCACAGGTCAAAGGCGGGGGTCAGACCGCCGCGCTTGATCCTGAAATCGCACGCTGGCTGGGCATCGGCAATTCCACAGGTTTGGGAATGGCGCCGTTCATCGTGAACCATCCCGTTCTGTTCAACAACTGGATCATGGCGCGGGAAGAGGCCATCTCGCGCGTGCGGTCAATTGAGACAGCAACCGGAAAAGACGCGCGTGTCTTTCGCGACGTTTTCGCGCGCAGCAAACAGTCAATCACGTGGTGGCAATCTGAACACCCGATACAGGTTGAAAAACTCGCTGCGCTAAAGGGCGACCTGAATTCAATCAGCGCACTCCTGGCTACGGACGACCTGACACAAGACCATCCGTGGGATCGCTTGATCCGATGGTCTGAAACTGCGCTCAGCGAAGAAGGCCAGGAGTTGCTGGCCTCACTGATCCTTGAGCCTTACGGAGATGTCGTGGACGGGCTGTCTAGCTGCATGGCGGACACAAATGCGGCTGCACAGGTGATTGATGGAGCGATGCGGGTATCCGATGTGCGCGACTTGATCCGCCAAAGCTTTGACTGGGCGCTGGACCTTGATTGGAGTGATCCGAAAAACTGCGCGCGGGCCTGGTACGTTTCCGAAGAGAAACTGGAACCCCGACTGGGTGAACGGTTTGAAGAACCGATTGCAGACTATGAACAACCGCTCGCGCCCGCGCGTGATGCGGCACTGGCTTTCAAGGCTTTGCAAGAGTGGCCGGATGATGCGCCGATAGCAGAGTTTCTTATGCGCCACCCTGAGCACCGCCACACCGTACGCCGGGCACAAATCAGCCGTGTCGCGCCATATGGTGAGATCCATGACAACACAATCGGCGCGAATGTGATGCCCATCGATATGTTGCGCGCAAAACTATCCTTCTTTGGCGCGACGCATTTCGACCCTCGTTCAGATCGCTGGGTCCGCATCTGCATGTATGCCGGCGCCCCCTACCCCGATGAGCTAAATACCGCGAACGCAGATTTGTGGGTTTATCCGGAGGTTGCGCAATGACCTTTTCATTGAACGAAGTCGAAGCAACAGCCAAACGCGCAACCCGTGGGGCCGGATATGCCTGGGGCGTGGCGGAAGAGGCTGCGAAAGCCACCCGGTGGCTAAGCGCCCAAGGGTTCGACGGGCCCGCCATTCTGGCCCAACTGCTCAAACGTGAATATGCGCCCTGTCTGGAACGCCACATTCCTGTGCTTCAGAACGGAGTATGGGTTGGCCAACAAGACCTGTGCCCCCTGATGACCGGAGCTGCGATATCGGATTCACCGACCGTCCTGTCCCATGGCACCATTTCGATTTCAAATCTCGCGGCACCGCTGCTGTTGCTGCCCTTTGTCGCTGCGGGGGCCAAAAAACTGGGAACGACAGTAAAAGTCACCTTTGACGGGTTTTTTGCGATAACTGATGGTTTTCACCTAAGCTGCGCAGACTGCAATTTAGACCGCGCTGATCATGTTGAGATAACTGAGGGCGGCCACATTCAAAACAGTCGTCCTCTGCAAAGCCGTGCCGCTCCAAATGCAGAGGTGTGGCGGATCCTCAACTCCATGGCGCACCGTACATATGCCCCTGCAACCGAAGAATCCCGACTGCTTGGCGCTGGTTCCGGCCTGTCGGACAATGACTGAAGGATCATCAGATGACCGAGACCCAAACCTTGTCGCTTGCCGAAATCGAAAAGCTGTCCTTCACCGCGTTGGTTGCCGCTGGCACAAGTGAAGAAAACGCGCGCCCTCTGGCCGTGGCCACGGCGGCAACCGAAGCGGATGGGGTGGCCAGCCACGGCCTGGCTTATATCCCGATTTACTGTGAACATGTACAATGCGGGAAGGTCGACGGTCAGGCAGTACCGACGCTGGAAACCCCGCGCCCCGGCCTTATCCGTGTAGACGCTGCGACCGGGTTCGCACATGCAGCCATTGACCTGGGCTTCGAAGCATTAACCACGGCGGCACGCGAACAGGGCATCGCGGCTCTTGCGATCACCAACAGCTACAATTGCGGTGTGTTGGGTTATCACACGTATCGACTGGCGCAGGCGGGTCTGGTTGGTCTTGGATTCACAAATGCACCTGCATCCATTGCTCCTTCGGGTGGATCGAAGCCCGTTGTCGGCACCAACCCGTTCTCTGTTGCGGTACCGGGTCCAGACGGACAACCCGCGTTGCTGATCGACCAGAGCGCCAGCACCATCGCCAAAAGCGAAGTGATGAAACACGCCAGAGAAGGCAAAGCCATTCCGGTCGGCTGGGCGCTGGACCCGGATGGAAACCCGACAACAGACCCGAATGTCGGTCTGAAAGGAAGCATGGCCCCATCCGGCGGATACAAAGGTGTGGGTATCGCTTTGCTGACTGAAATCATGGCGGCAGCTTTGACGGGGTCTACACTTGGGCTGCATGCCTCTCCGTTCTCGGGGACGGTCGGGGGTCCACCGAAAACCGGGCAGTTCTTCATCGCTATTGATCCTGCGGTTTCGTCAAATGGACTGTTTTCAAACGCAATTTCGGACTTGGTCGCGTCGATCAGAAATCAGGACGGCGCGCACCTGCCCGGAGATGGGCGCCGTGCATGTCGCCTTGCGGCAGGTCAAAAAGGTGTCGCCGTCAACTCTGCTACATTGGCCAGAATTGAGGCGATTATTCAGGAAAACAGTTAAGAGCAGCCACCAGACCGGGCGATTGTGGTGGCCGCTTGCGCCTAGTTCACGAAATGCAGCGTGTCGAATTCACTGCGCCAGGCAGAGACTTCCAAAGCAACAGGCTCGCCGTCCAGACCTCGCCTGATCAAATCGGCGAGGCGCTCGGCATCTTGAGAGGTCATGCCCCAGCGAACCAATTCAGGAGTGCCGATCCGCAACCCATTCAAGTCCCCTTCAACCGGCTTGACAGGCAATCCGATGCCGCACGCAAGGAACCCGCTTTCGCGAAGTTTCTTTGATGCGGCCTGCCCTCCGCCATAGGGATCTGCCAGAACTGCGAATTGATGCGAATTGGTGAAGCCTTCCGCACCCGCATAAACGCGAACGCCCCGCGCATCCAACGCGGCGGCAAGTGCTTTTGACAGTGCAATCATCTCGTTTGCGTACACCTGGCCAAAATCTATCCAATCCAGCATCGTAACCGCAAGCGCGGCCGTTTTGGCGGCATCGAAATTGGCCGTCATCCCGGGAAAAGCAATGGCATCCAATGCTTTGGCGATGTCGACATCATTCGACACGATCAATCCACCTGCTGGTCCACCAAGGCTTTTATAGGTGCTCATGGTCATGAAATGCGCGCCCTCATTCAGCGGGTTCGACCATGCACGCCCCGCGATTATCCCGCACTGATGCGCGGCATCGAACATGACTTTCGCGCCAACTTCGTCCGCAATGGCCCGCACCTCGGCAACAGGGTGTTCAAAAAGGTTCAGACTTCCGCCGATCGTAATCAGCTTGGGGCGCTCAACCCGCGCCAGATCGCGCAGCTGGTCCAGATCGACGGTGTAACCTTTTGTGTTTACCGGAGCCTCGATCGTGCGCAGCCCGAACAGCCCTGCACAGCCCGCAGTATGATGGGTCACATGGCCGCCAATCGTTGCAGGCGGAGCGATGATTGTATCCCCTGGCTTACAGGTCGCCATGAAACCATAAAGATTTGCAATTGCGCCCGACGGCACGCGAACCTCTGCAAACCGGGCATCAAAGACCTCTGCGCAAAGCTCGGCCGCGATGACTTCGATTTCTTCGATTGCTTCCAGCCCCATTTCATATTTGTCACCGGGATAGCCCAGCGATGGCCGGGATCCGATACCCGACGACAAAAGCGCCTCGGCCTTGGGGTTCATGACATTTGTCGCGGGGTTGAGGTTGAAACACTCTTTCTCGTGAATGCGGCGGTTTTTCTCTGCCAGATGCGCGATCCGGCCCAGTAGGTCGCCGGACGATGCTGATGCTGTCTTTGTTGAGATACTCTGAACCAGCGTTTCGCTTGCGGCGGGTACCCAGTCTCTATGTGCAAGTGTCATCTGACATCCTCCTGTTTCTTCCACTGTGGCCGCTGCTGCGTGACTTCGCAAAGCAGAATTGTTATTTCTTGGCGTAGAAAAACTAAGGCTATGATGATGAGCGTTTCCCCAAAGCGCCCCAAAGGGCCCCCACTGAACGCAATGCGCGCTTTCGAGGCGGCGGCGCGCCACATCAGCTTTGTCGCCGCGGCCGAAGAGTTGAACGTCACACCGGGCGCCATCTCGCAACACATCAAAACGCTGGAAGGCTGGGCCGGTGCACCCCTTTTCCGACGCAACGCACAAGGCGTAGAACTCACGCCCGAGGGGCAATCGCTGGTTGCTGGATTTACCCGGGCTTTTGACCAATTGGCCGACGCGACCCAGGCGCTGCGCAACCTTAAACCCAATGCAGATTTTCATATCGCTGCCTTGCCGGCCATTGCTCAACTCTGGCTCCCCAAAAGGCTACGCCAGATCCGATCTCATTTTCCCGACATCAGTTTTTCCGTCACAGCGCTGGAAGCGCCGCCGAGCCTTGGGCGCGAACTGTTCGACCTGTCAATCTTCTTCGCTCCACCGAACGACACGGCAAATCAGGTGGTTGTTTGCCCGGACGAAATCGTGCCGGTTTGTGCCCCGACACTTAAGGACCAAATATGCCGCGCAAACGGTTTTCGGGATTTACCGTTGCTGCACGATCTGGTGTGGAGTGAAGATTGGACCAAATGGGCCCAGCACTCTCGCTATGACCTGCATAATGCCAAAGGTGGTGCTCAATTCTCCCTCTACAGTCTGGCCGTAGAGGAAGCCAAGGCGGGCGCAGGAATACTGATGGGACATCTGTGCCTGATCGAAGACGCCCTGGCCACGGGCGAGCTGATCGTTGCGCATACCAAGTCGTTTCAAACCAACCGAGGACTGGTGATTCAATTGCCACAACGCACGCGCAGGAGACTGGAAACGGACCAGATTGTTGCCTGGTTGTCCCGTCGACCGAAGCCACTGACTTTCGGTTTATGAGGCTGACGAGATGAGGACGTTAAGCAATTGATCGAGTGGATCAATTGTAGTCTGAACTGCCTGTGTAGAGATTATTCGACCTGGTTGCGGGAGCCGGATTTGGCCTATGTCGAACGTCAGAGGAACTATTAATCTAACGGACCAACTGTACACATTCCCGGTTGTTTAGATAAATGACCTTATTGGGACGGATGGAAGACCCACAGTAGAAAAGCGCTGAAGATGTCTTGCGGATTTTCCAGCCATTGGCCCGCTTGTGCCGGAGGGCCGCGGACTGCCCGAACCGGACATTCTAAAATAGACTTTGCAGTTCCGGTTGGCGCGACTATCCTCCCGTTAGCTCATCATCCTTTGTAGAGTCGATCATGTCGCACCGATCACCCTAACCGGTGTGCTTTCTCCCGCCTTGTACGTCATCAGAATAGAACCAGTCGTCGGGATATGGATACCACCAGTCCGCCTCCTTCGCCTTCGGGTCGATCACGACCATCTTGGATCGCCTGAATGCCTCGAGTCCCTGAAGGCCTAGCGTGCGTCCAAGTCCGGAATTCTTGATGCCGCCAAAAGGCAAAGCATCGTTGTCCACCAGCGGGTTGTTGACCCAAACCATCCCCACCTGTAGTTCATTCACCCCCTGAAATGCCTCCTCCAAGTCGCTGGTAAACAGGCATCCGCCAAGGCCGAACTGCGACGCGTTTGCCAGTTCAAGTGCTTGGTCAAAGTCGCTAACCCGAATGACCGAAGCGACCGGCCCAAAGACCTCTTCCTGAGTTAGCAACATGTCCGCCGTCACGCCGGTCAGGATCGTTGGTTCGAAAAACCAACCTGGCCCTACGTCATCCGGGATACAGCCTCCTACCTCAACCACCGCGCCTTTCTCCGTTGCATCGCGTACCAGCCGCACGACCTTATCTCGCGCTTCCTTGGAGGCCAGAGGTCCAATTTCCGCCACCCCCATGCCGTCGCCGATGCGCAGTTTCCGGGTTCTGGCCACGAACTCGTCGACAAAATCGTCATATACATCTTCGACCACAAAAATCCGTTCAGACGATGTGCAAACCTGACCCGACTGCAAAAAGGCAGCAGTCACTGCTCCGGCAGCAGCGACCGCGATGTCGGCGTGTTTACTGACGATAAGTGGATCGCTCCCGCCAGCCTCGATAATTGCCGGTTTTAAACTCTCTGCTGCGGCCACTGCGACTGCACGACCTGTCGGCACGGACCCTGTAAAGGCGACCACATGGGTTTTGGGGCTGGCAATCAACTGTTTACCCACGTCTGCCCCGCCCGGCACGCAAGCAATAAGATCTTGTGGCAGCGCCTGAAAAAACTCCATGAACGCCATCGTGCACAAAGTTCCTGCGGGTGAGGCTTTCAACACAACACCGTTACCTGCCGCAAGTGATGCGGCCATCGACCAGCAGCCAAGAATGAGGGGGAAATTATATGGAACCACATGCACGGACACGCCGTAGGGCTCGTATGTCTGATACTGAAAAGATCCAGTTTGCATGGTGCCCGCGATCTTGCCCGCGTCATTGCGCGCCATCTCGGCATAGTACCGGAAAACCGGCGGGATATTCGCAATCTCGCCGATCGATTCAGGGTAAGGTTTGCCCGTTTCCAATGTCATCAAACGGGCGACCTCAGTCATGTCGCCGCTTTCGATCTCGTTGGCGATCTGATGCAATACCCGCGCGCGAGACTTGCAGTCCGTTGCAGACCATTTCCTTTGCGCCGCATTGACCCGATCCAGAACCTGGTCCACGATCTGCGGCGACGGTTCACCAAAAACCCCGACGGGCTGCAAGGTAGACGGGTTGACCAGCGTGGTCCCACTACCCTCCAATAGGACATGCCTAGGGTTTAGGTAGTAGCTGGATTTGAACGGGTCACGCATTGGGCAGCCCCCTTGTTTAACAGGCATTGCGCCGTTAGCGGATCATGTACACTTTCTTGACCGTCTCGTGGACAGTGCATACGCCTTTCCAGTCCTGCGGAAAAAAGGCCGCCGTATCGGGCGTAATCTCAATTACCTCTCCGTTTTCATGGACATAGGTACAGCGGCCTTCCAGAAAGTGGCAGAACTCGTCCTTGGTGACGTGACATTCCCACTTACCGGGAGTGCAGACCCAAAGGCCGCATTCGGACCGGCCGTCAGGCCCCTTGTGGATCAGCTTTCCCGACGTGCGGGATTGCCCTTCAATCATCGTCGGGATTACCCCCCAATCGACAAGGTCAGTCTGCTGGAGCGGGTTTTGCATACTTGGCGTGGTCATGATTCAGGTTCGCGATCCGTTAGGTAGTAAGTGTTGCGCAATGTTTCCACGACCGTGCATTCCCCTACCCAACCGGCGGGGAATAGTACGGCCGTTCCGGGCGTAACTTCGATGCTTTCGCCTGCATCCGACCGATACACCGCGCGGCCCTGCACAAAATAGCAAAACTCGTCACGCGGGATCGTTAGGCGCCAACGGCCTGGAGTACAGACCCATGCGCCGATCTCCGGCCGATTGTCCGGGCCTTTGTGAACCAGCAAGCCCGATGAATGCGACTGGCCTTCAATCATGTCCGGCTGTAACCCCCAGTCCGTAAGGTCGGTGCGGGTCGAGATTTCGGAAAGATGCGGGGCGCTGCTCATTCCGCGGCTTTCAGGATGTCGTCGAGAATGCCAGCTGCCTTGGTCGGACCATGCCGTGACTGCATGTGAGCAGAGGTTGCCGCCATCTTCGCCTGCATTCCTGGATCGTTGATACATTTGTCGAGTGCAAAAGCCAATTCATCATCGGTCCAGTCGTATCGGTGAAACCCGAACCCGTGGCCTGTTTCCTGAACACGAGTGGCGTTATCGTGGCCGTCCCAGACATAGGGCATGATGATTGCTGCTTTGCCGAAATACAGGCACTCGGTGAACGAGTTGTTACCGCCATGATGTATCACCGCGTCAACCTGTGGAATTACCGAAGGCTGGGGATACCAGCTCTGTATGTGCACGTTGTCGGGAATGTCTGTGTATTCGTCCATGTAATCCCCGACATTTACGAGCGCCCGGTAGGGCAACTTGGAAATGGTCGAAATGATCCTCTTTAGCAGGTCGGTGTCACCTGCGCCAAGCGACCCGAAAGATACATAGAGAAGTGGTTTGTCATTGTTGGACTTAAACGTTGGCACCTCAAAGGGTTCTTCTTCGCGCACGCAACCTTCGAGATACTGGAACCTGTTCGGGTCCAGTGGGTTCTGCCTTTCGTACTTTGCCGGCTCAGGATAAAGCAGAAGGTTCATTGTGGGCGACGCTTCGAAAAACTCTCCGATCGGATAGGCGTCTTCGTTGCATCTGGCCAGGAACGCGTTGTAGTCGTCATGGATCGGCTTGATCACCTCGTGGAAATATGCCTCATAGGCCTTCATGCCCTCGCGGTCATCCACCCGGCAGCCCGATAAGTGCGGCGGCACAATCGGGTCTGGGATTTCGTTTTCGGAACATGAGATGATCCGCACCCACGGTACGCCGAACTGCTTGATGGCTGGGAACATAATGACATTATCCACGCAGATCATATCTGGTTTGATTTTTGCCAGTACCTCGGGCAGATCTTTTTGCGCCCATTTTGCGCTGTCGACGATCGCCTCCCAGCAATCCTTTACGTAGTTATCGATCTGGTCAATCGGGCTTTTGCGAAAATTTGGGATGTGACCGTTGATGAAATCTTCCCAGAACTTTGCCATCGCCTCGGGTTCCATCGGCTCGGACAGGGCAACAGGATGCGCCTCAAACCCATAACCTTCATATACCTCGACAAAGCCGGGATCGCTTAGAAATACGGCCTTATGGCCCAGTTTCTCGCAGGCCTGCGCGATGCCAACCGAATTCAGCGCAGGGCCAAAGGCAGCTTCGGGGAAGAAGGCGATGGTTTTCTGTGACATTGTAGGTCTCCGGTTAGATTTGGCTTAGCAGTTGGGCAGGATGCTGGAATGTTTGGCGTCCCATACGCAGTGGACATCCTGACCCGGCTGGATACTTTCACGGTCGGCTTGGCTAGCGGGCACACGGGCGGAAAGGATGCTCCTCCCGCCGCGAACGCGTACATGCACACCCAGGTCTGACCCGTGATAGGCGACTTCTTCGACAATGCCGGGAAGGCAGTTGCGTCCATCTTGAGGGGCGGTCTGCATCAGGCTGACCCGTTCCGGGCGCACAGCAATTGTGGCAGCACCGCGCAGCTCGGAAACACCCCTCAGCATTCCCACCCCGTCGACATCGACACCGCCGTCGACGGCGTTTCCATCCAGAAAGTTCATCACGCCGATAAAATCTGCAACAAAGCGCGATCCGGGTTGTTCGTAGAGCTCGTGAGGAGTACCGACCTGCGCCAGCTTACCGTCATGCAAGACCGCGATCCGGTCGGCCATAATCAGGGCCTCTTCCTGGTCATGGGTCACAATCAGAAATGTAATCCCTACCTCGTGCTGCAACCGTTTGAGCTCCAGCTGCATCTCTTCTCGCAGTTTCTTGTCCAGAGCTGAAAGGGGCTCATCCAGCAACAGGACCTTTGGCCTTTTGATCAGCGCGCGCGCCAAAGCAACCCGCTGTCGCTGCCCACCGGAAAGCTGATCCGGCTTGCGCCCGGCGAAGCCCGAAAGTTTCGCACTTTCGAGAACCTCGGCCACTCGCGTTGCAATTTCGTCCTTGGGCAATTTCTCCATTTCTAACCCATAGGCGATGTTTTTTTCGACGCTCATGTGAGGAAACAAGGCATAGGACTGGAACATCAGGTTCAGGGGCCGCCTGCTGGGGCGTATATTTGTCACGTCCTGCCCGGCAACGATTACCTGTCCTTCCTGTGGTGTTTCGAACCCGGCCAGTGTCCGCAACAGAGTGGTCTTGCCGCAACCCGATGGGCCCAGAAGTGCAAAGAACTCGTTGTCGCGAATATCCAGCGAAACGTTGTCGATCGCAGTCACCAAACCGTATCTCTTGGTTATATTCCTGAGTTGAATCGCTTGGTTCATCGGCTGAAAACCTCTTTGTCGGCACGCTGCGCGAAGAAGACCAGCGTGAACGATACAAACATGACGATGGTAGCCATCGCATTGATTTCCGGCGTTACGCCAAAGCGGATCATTGCGTAAATCTGCATCGGCAATGTGGTCGAGGATTGCCCGGCACCGGCGGTGAAAAAGGCAATAATGAATTCGTCCACAGACAGGGTGAAAGACAACAGCGCCCCGGCGATAACCCCCGGCGCGATGGCGGGCAGCAGAATGCGACGAAAGGTGGTGAATTCGCTGGCCCCAAGGTCGGCACTGGCCTCAAGTATCGAATGGTCGAAATTGCGCATCCGCGTTCGCACCACGGCGACAACGAACGCAATGTTGAACACGACATGGCTCAGAATGATCGAATGAAGCCCGAGCGTCATGTTGAGCAGAGTGAAAAAGGACAACAGCGCGATGGCCAAAACTATGTCCGGGATGATCATCGGCGCGAACAGAACCGCGTCTAGAACTGAAGAATTACGCCGTGTCTCGACCCCGACCGCCAAAAGCGTGCCGATTATTGTCGCCAGAACGGTCGAGATTAAGGCCACGATTAGCGTGTTGCGCGCCGCCGACAGTATTGGATCCGCGGTAAACAACTTGCTGTACCATTCCAACGAAAACCCGGTCCATACAGTTGGAAGTCCGGCCCGGTTAAAGCTTAGCGCCATGAGCACGAGGATCGGCACATAGAGAAAGGTATAAAACAATACCAGGTGCAGCTTCAGGCCCATGTTGAATCGGCCCCGCATCAATCCTGCCCTCTCTGTCCCGCTGCGCGATTGGCCAATACCGCCTGTGCGAACAAAAGCCCCATCATAATCGCAATCAGGAACATCGACAGCGTTGCTCCGAACGGCCAGTCGCGGGCGCTCAGGAACTGGTCATAGATCAGGTTTCCAACCATCTGAAGTCGCCCGCCACCAAGCAAATCGGGCGTTATGAAATTGCCGATCGACAGCACAAAAACAAAAACACCACCTGCCGCGATGCCGGGAACGGTCTGTGGCAGTATCACCCGGTAGAAAGTGATCCAAGCGGGCGCTCCAAGATCTTCCGAGGCTTCTATGGTTTCGACATTCATGCGGTTCAGCGATGAATAGATCGCCAGAACCACAAAGGGGGTGTAGTTGTAGACAAGTCCAACGATCACCGCGAAATTGTTATAAAGCAGAGACAGCGGCTCATCGATCAAGCCTGCCCTCTGGAGAGTATTATTGATCAAGCCCTCGCGGTTCAGCATCACGATCCAGGCGTAAGTGCGGATTAGGTAGTTGGACCAGAACGGCAGGATCACCAAGATCAGCAAACCGGTCTGCCAACGGCGCGGTGCCAGCGTGATGGCATAGGCCGCCGGATAGGCGATGAGGATCGCGATTATGGTGGCCAGAAATGCAATCTTGGCCGAGCGCAGGAAGATTCCGAGGTATAGTGGGTCGGCGGCCCGCACAAAATTTTCAAACGTAAAGACGTAGTCGATGCCGCCATAGATACCGCGTTCAAAGAACGCATAGGTAAAAATAAGACCACACGGCACCACCATAAGAAGCGCAAGCCAACCCAGGCCCGGCCCCAGCAAGATCACCGATTTCAGTCGATTGGTCATATACTTGGCAATCTGTGGAGTGATATCGTATCGGCCCGACCCTTTGTTCGGGTCGGGTTTTGCTGAGGGTTTGATCACTTATTGTGCGGCCATAACTTCGGTCACGGTACGTGCAAAGGGTTTCTGGCCATTGCCGAGATCGCGCAACTGCTCGTACTTGGTAAGGTCTGCAGGCGACATTCCCATGTTCGGGAAGGTTTCGATCAAGGACGGGTCCAGCGCCGCCATCGCAGCCTTGTTCGGCGTTTTGTAAAGGATATTACTGGCAACCCAGACACCGACATCCGCGCCCAAGACATAGTTCACAAAGGCATGCGCCGCGTCTTTGTTTTCAGATGCATCTGTGATGACTAGCGCATCTACCCACAGATCCGATCCTTCTGATGGGATCGTATACTTGATGTCTGCGTTCTCACCGATGCCGTAGTTACACCAGCCATCCCAGGCGTGAACCATCGTTGCCTCGCCCGATACCAACTTCAGATAAAAAGTTGCATCGTCGTAGGCCAGCAGATCCTGCTTCGCCGCAACCAGCAGGTCCTTTGCAGCCGCCAACGTCTCATCCGACGTATCGTTCAGCGACTTTCCGAGGGCTAGCGCGGCAGCTCCCATCAGCCAACGATCCGTCGAGAGCATTGTCACTTTGCCTTTCAGGTCGTCAGAGGGTTTGAGCAGATCATTCCACGAAGTCGGCTCTGCCATCAGGTCTGACCGGTAGCATAAGCCCGTCGTGCCCCAAGCGTATGGCATTGAATAGTTGTTGCCCGGATCATGAGCCAGCTCTTTAGCTTCGTCATACAAGTTGGACGCATTCGGAACCTTATCGTGGTCGATAGCAGCCACCAGCCCCAAGTTGTTTAATGCTTCGGCAAATGGCGACGAGACGAAAAGAACGTCATAGCCCTTGCCCCCACCGGCTACGACTTTGCCCATGATTTCTTCGTTGGTGCCATGCACCGAATGCTCGGCCTCGATACCGGTTTCCTTGGTGAAATTCTCCAGCAGGTCCGGCGGCATGTAACCGTCCCAGTTCGAGATCACGATTTTTTCTGCTTGGGCCGCTCCGGCGAATACGCTGAGAGCGCAAACCGCCCCGGCTGTGAGCCAAGCAAATGGCAAACGGAACGAATTGGTGAACTTGCTGGTCATGTCTTCCTCCCTTGACATCCGCGCTCGCTTCTGGGGCGAGATATGTGATGCAATCACGGTATTTTTTGATTAAATAAAACTCAACAATTTTTTGAATCATTTTTGTGTGGCCCGGTGAAAACATTTAAAGTACCGTTTTTATTGTATATTAATTAAGCATGACGAAAGCCGCCTTGTTATGTCGCCAAGCAAACACTTGAAACTTGCTCAAAAAATACTGGACGTTGCGATGGATCTCGACTTGCATCAGGGCGACAGGCTGGTGGAAAAAACCCTTGCTGATTCGTGCAGCGTCTCTCGCACTCCAGTTAGATCCGCATTGAGGCTACTGGAAAAAGAGGGGATGGCACGCAAAGCGGCAGAAGGTGGGTTTGTCCTAGAATGCGAACCCGAAAAGGGGCATTCGATACTCAACCAGCATTCGGTTGGAGCAGGTGCCGATCTCGCTGGTGACATCCTACGAGATCGCGGAGCCCGACGCCTGGACGGCGCCATCAATGTCACAGACCTGATCCGGCGATATTCAGTTTCCCGCAGCGCTGCACAGCGTGCGCTCGAAGCTCTCCTAGCCCAAGGCGTGATTCAGAAAGCCGAAGGCCAATCCTGGGTGTTCACTCGCATGCCCGGAGACCGTTCAGGACGGATTGAGAGCTACGAATTTCGTCTAATACTGGAACCGCAGGCCATTCTGTCCGACGGTTTCAAGTTGGACACCAAGCGCGCCGATCTGGTCCGCACCCAAACCGAAGCGCTTCTGGCGCAGTCGGAAAACTCCTTCAACAGCCAGGAATTCCAAGACGCGGATCTTGCCTTTCACAAGCTTATCGCTCGTTCGTCCGGCAACCAGTATCTAGCTTCTGCTCTCATTGCCCATCATGGGTTGCGCCACCTGCCAGGCGGATCATTCGGTATGATCGACTTTCGGATGAGGCAGGCGCTTGATGAACATCTGCGCATACTTGATTTCATCGAGCAGGGTCATTTCGATCTTGCGGCGGATCAGATGAGGGTTCATTTGCGGCTTTCAATGAACCAAAGACCCAGCGTCGCCAATCGTGGCGCGCCGGCGCTTGTCCAAGCGACCCGCGGGTCAATCCGATGAGTGAATGATGAACCGCGAGGAAGCACCTTTAATCGCTTTTTTCCCTGAAGCTAGTTTTGGGGCTGCACTGAATTGTGTGGGGATCGCTCAGGAGCTTCGCGCAATGGGCGCACTCCCCGTTTTCCTGACCCACGGTGGCTTTGGTGGCGTATTCGCAGATTACGGTTTTGACGAGTTCGCCGTCCCAGTTCAATCAAAGTTGACAGAAGAGGAAACCCAGACCTATTGGCAGGAATTCCTGAGTCATCACCTACCGCATTTTAGCATGCTCCCAACTGACCAACTGGCCACCTATGTAGAGCCCGTTTGGAGCGCAATCGTCGAGACTGCGGAATCGGTTGAGCAGGGGTTGGAAACGGCGCTAGAGCGGATCAACCCGGATGTCGTCGTTCTCGACAACGTCATCATGTTCCCAGCCATCGTACGATCCGAGCGCCCATGGGTCAGGGTCATTTCTTGCGCGGAAACCGAGTTGCCAGACAACTGCCTACCGCCGTACCTGTCCGGCCTGCCGGCATCTGACTTGGCCGGGTGCGCGGCATTCCGGGACCAGTACCTGGAGACCCTTGGCCCAATTCATGCTCGCTACAACAAATTTCGCCAGGATCGGGGACTTGAGCTATTGCCTAATGGTGAGTTCCTAGAAACATCACCGCATCAAAACCTTCTTTTGGCGCCATCGATAATTCGCCACGATCGTGATCAGGCGCTGAGTCCTGGACAATTCACCTTTCTCGAAGGCTGCGTACGCCAAGAAGGTCCCTACCGTGTACCTCAGATGCCCCGTAACGATGGGCCTCTGGTGTATGTAAGTTTTGGTAGCCTGGGTGCTATGGATGTCACATTCTTTGAAAGCCTGTTCGACGTATTCAAGACAATGGACATGAGGTTTCTGGTCAATGTCGGGGCCCAGATCGATGCCTATTCCAGAGTACCAGACAATGTTCATCTGCAGGAATGGTTCCCGCAGCCTTCCGTGGTTGAACAATGCGATCTGTTTATCCACCACGGCGGTAACAACAGCTTTTGCGAAGCGCTGTATTTCGGGGCCCCGTCGCTGATCCTCCCCTATTGCTGGGACGGGCACGATAACGCCCAGCGAGCAGTTGAAACCAGTGTCGGGCTCAGGTTGAATCGGTGGGATTGGACGCCGGAGCAGCTGGAGAATGCGATTAACCGACTACTTGGGGACGCTGAGCTAAAGGCCCGGCTGGCGGCGAACTCAGAGTTCATGCGGTTGAGAAAGTCGGTTCAGTTAGCTGCTCAGAAAATTCTGGATTGTGTAAAACCTAACTGAATCTAGTTTTGTCCCGTCGGTCATCCGTTTTGTAATTAAGGATGGAAGGGAACATCGCAACGAACTCGTAGTCACTGAACCTAAAGTGTCGGTTTTGGGCATATTCTGGCGAAAAACTCTTCGTTGATTGAGGCACAAGTCGCTGATTCAATGTCCGTACTGAACGGGAGAATGAGCGATGATGGGGCCAAGGCAGCATACACAAGGGTCACTGTTCTACGAATTCTCGATTGAGGATCATGTTCCGCAAGACCATATTCTTCGAGGTATAGACCGGTTCGTCGAACTGTCTGATATCCGTCGACACCTTGTTCTGTTCTATAATTCGACTGGCCGACCGTTGAACCGCTCCGAGTTTTCCGGAGGCTCCAAATCGAGGAAGGATTGGAGCCATGGAAAGAGACAATAGAGCGAACCACTATTCACCTGAGACACGCGCAAGGGCCGTGCGGATGGTGCTCGACAATCAAGGCAGCTATGAGAGTCAGGCGGCAGCGATCAAGGCGATTGCGCCGAAGATCGGCTGTGGCCGGGACACATTGCGGCGTTGGGTTCAGCAGGAGGAAACTGACCTTGGCCGCCGGGATGGTGTGACGTCGGAAGAGCGGACCAGGATCAAGGAACTGGAACGCGAAGTGCGGGAGCTGCGTCAGGCCAATGAGATCCTAAAAAAGGCCAGCGCGTATCTTGCTCAGGCGGAGCTCGACCGCCCACTGAAACGATGATCGGGTATATCCACTGCCCGGCTAGGCATTGCGGGACGCAATGTCCCGAGAGGGGGCGATCACCGGGCCGAGTATTGGGTCGAGCCGATCTGCCGGGTTTTGCCGATCGCCCCTTAGACCTTCTACGACCATCTGGCCGTTGTCCGTGATCCGGATCGTGCATCTGATCGCGCCAAACGGGATGCCGTCCTGCGGCGCGAAGTGCACAGGGTGTGGGATCAGAACTTCAAGGTCTACGGGGTGCGCAAGGTCTGGCATAAGATGCGCCGCGAAAGCTTCGATGTGGAACGCTGCACGGTGGAACGGCTGATGCGACAGTTGGGCATACAGGGCGTTGTTCGCGGCAAGGCCCAGAAAACAACGCGGCCGGGCAAGGCACTGCCATGCCCGCGCGGCAAGGTGAACCGGCAATTCCGGGCACCGGCCCCAAACACGCTCCGGGTCAGTGACTTCACCTATGTCTCGACTTGGCAGGGATTTGTCTATGTGGCCTTCGTGATCAACACCTTCGCCAACCGGATCGTTGGCTGGCGAGCGTCACGTTCCCCGCAGACCCTGTTCGTGTTGGATGCCCTCGAACAGGCGCTCTATGAACGGCGACTAGGTGACGATCTCATCCATCACAGCGACCTGGGCAGCCAATATGTGTCGATCCGCTATACCGAGCGGCTGGCCGAGGCCGGGATAGAGCCCTCGGTCGGTAGCGCCGGCGACAGTTACGACAATGCTCTGGCCGAGACGATCATCGGCCTGTTCAAAGCCGAGGTCATCCACCGGTTAGGGCTGTGGAAAACCGCCGATGCTGTCGAATGGGAAACCCTCAAATGAGTCGACTGGTTCAACAACCGCCGCCTGCTGCAACCCATCGGAAACATCTCGCCAGTAGAAGCCGAGGAGACATTCTATGAACAGTGCAATGAGTCCGATAAAGTCGCCTGAAACAGAGTAATCGGTCTCCGGGAAAACCGGGGCGGTTCAGCCCTTTTGAACCGTCTGGAAACGCACAAGTAACGACTTCAATAAAATTATGACCCATAAATCGACGTAACTTGCAGGTAGTTCCAGAGACTGCATCGCTTGCGTCACTGTCCGAACTGCGGATCGTAGCCCCCATAGACTTGGCGCCCGGCGCTATGAAAGTCTTCCTGAAATTGGCAATCGCGGCCGCGAACTTTCAATATAGCTGTTGCAGCCAATGAATTTTTAAGTTCGCTATCTTTAAAAAGGACGCGAGCGATGTCGGGCAAAAACTCTTCCCCGCGAGGGCAAGCCAAGGCAAATTTCGAAACGAAATCGCCGAAGAATTTGCGTAATCTCTCTGGGCTAGTTTCATTTGTCTCGCAGGCTGCATTGATCAATGCATCTTCAAGAGCCTGCTCAAATGCAACGTATGCCTTCGAAACGCCATTCACATCGATCCACAGTGGGTGGTCTTTGCGTCTTGCGAAGTCAGCTGCACGCAAAAAGAGATCTTGAGTAGATGCTGTAGTGGAGGGATACGTTCCTCTAAGAGAAATCAGTTTCCGAAACTGTGACATTTCCCAACTCCATTATTGGTTATCGATACAAAAATGGAGATGGCGTTTGGTTCGGGGTGATAGGATGTAGCCTACGGTAGAATACAGTTATATGGTTGTGTCGCTAGGGCCTGGACTCATTGAGTTTCAAAGCCAGTAGATGACGATGGCCGCGAGAGCGATGGCTGACAGGAAGACCTTTGGGCACCTGTCGTAACGGGTCGCCACACGCCGCCAGTCCTTGAGCCTGCCGAACATGATCTCGATACGGTTGCGGCGTTTGTAGTGCCGCTTGTCGTACTTGACGGGCTTCTTGCGTTGTTTTCGCCCCGGGATAACAGCGCGTATCCCTTTGTCTTTCAACGCATCTCTGAACCAGTCGGCGTCGTAGCCTCGGTCTCCGAGCAGCCATTCGACCTTTGGCAAACCGCCCAGCAATGCCCGTGCGCCGATATAGTCACTGACCTGTCCGGCGGTGATGAAGAGGTCGAGCGGTCGTCCCTGGCTGTCGCAAATGGCGTGAAGCTTGGTGTTCATACCACCTTTGGTCCGGCCAATCAGGCGACCGCTCCCCCCTTTTTCACGCCCATGCTGGTCGCGGTTCGGTGGGCTTTGAGATACGTTGCGTCGATCATCACGGTCTTCTCTTCACCATGCCCGGCGGCCAGGCCGGCCATCATCTCGGCAAAGATGCCTTTGTCGCTCCATCGCTGCCATCGATTGTAAAGCGTCTTGTGCGGGCCATAAGCTGCAGGCGCGTCGCGCCAGCGTAAGCCATTGCGATTGATGAAGATAATCCCACTCAACACACGCCGATCATCGACACGTGGCTTACCATGAGATTTGGGAAAATAGGGCTCAAGACGCGCCATCTGCGCGTCGGACAACCAGAAAAGATCAGACATATCACCGCTCGTTTTTCGAGCCGTCAATCATGCCGCTACACAGAAATCAATGGGTCCTGACCCTAACCTTGGATCAACGAATTACGTGAACCGAACACCTTGCGTGATGCACGACTCTGTTCGCAGAGGAACCTAGAAATAGGTCCTCGAAATCAGGCTTGTGCGAAGCTAATACGATACAATCCACGCTACTCTGATTTGCGAAATCGACAATAGCCCTGCCCACATGCCCAGAGATGAGCGGAGTCTCCGCGCCTGGAATTTCAGAAGCTGTCTGATGCAGGTTTTCCAGGATTCCGTGCCACGTATCTGCAAGCACTTCGCTTGGAATCTGAGACCTCACATATGCCGGGATAGGCTCTTGGACGTGCACTACGGTACATACAGCGTCTGCATCAGCCAATTGGCGTGCGGCCTCAAACGATGCTTGAGTGTCGTGTTCTTGGTCCAAAGCGACCGGGATCAGGATGTTCTTGTACATTTGACCTCCTCTCTACCGCTCCCACGATCTCAATCTGGTTTATTCGTCAGCAGTAAACTTAAACAGGTTCAGACTTTGAAGATTTCCCCCCCTCTTTGTAGGGGCTGTAACATCATCAACTGTTTTCTCTGTCTGACGTCAGCACCCACCGGACAGATTTAGGGGTTTGAGCAACGGAGGATTTCTGGTTCATCGAAGCCATTATGGAGCGAAGATGAACCAGAAGTCCGGAACATCGAAGGACGCCGCTGACAAGTTGGTCAGCGGCATCAAACGCAAGACCCGCAAACAGTACTCGGCCGAGGAAAAGAACAGGATTGTCCTGGCTGGCCTGCGGGGCGAAGAGAACATCGCCGCGCTATGCCGCCGCGAGGGCATTGCCGAGAGCCTGTACTATTCCTGGTCGAAGGAGTTCCTTGACGCTGGGAAGAACCGGCTGGTCGGTGACACCGCCCGCCAGGCGACGGCACCTGAGGTCAAGGCTCTGCGATCTGAAGCATTGGCCCTAAAGGAAGTCGTTGCTGAGCTGACGCTCGAGAACCGACTGCTCAAAAAAAGCATGATCGGGGATGGGGAGGACGACGCATGAGATACCCCGCCTCAGAGAAGCTTGAGATCATCCGCACGGTGGAAGCTTCGCACCTGCCGGTCAGGCAGACGCTGTCGATGCTCGGTAGCCCCAGCAGCACCTACTACGATTGGTATGCGCGGTGGGTCGAAGGCGGCGTTGATGCACTGGCAGACCGATCTCCCCGACCGAAGTCGGTGTGGAACCGCATCCCGGACGACATCCGCGAGGATGTTGTGGAGTTTGCCCTGGAGCACGAAGACCTTACGCCACGCGAGTTGGCGGTCAAATACACTGATGAGAAGCGCTACTTTGTCTCGGAGTCATCCGTGTACCGCTTCCTCAGCGCCGAGGATCTGATCACCGCACCGGCTCATGTGGTGATCTGTGCCGCGGACGAGTTCAGGGACAAGACAGTGCGCCCCAACGAGCTCTGGCAGACCGACTTTACCTATCTCAAGGTCATCGGCTGGGGTTGGTTCTATTTGTCCACGATCCTCGACGACTACAGCCGTTACATCATCGCGTGGAAACTCTGTACGACGATGAAGGCAGCCGATGTGACCGACACGCTGGAGCTGGCGTTGGAAGCATCAGGGTGTAATCAGGCCGGGGTCGTCCAGAAGCCACGATTGCTCCGTGATAATGGTTCATCCTACGTCGCTGCCGACCTGGCCGACTACCTTGATGCCAAAGGCATGGATCATGTTCGCGGCGCACCGCATCACCCGCAGACCCAGGGCAAGATCGAGCGGTGGCATCAGACGATGAAGAACCGTGTTCTTCTGGAGAACTACTACTTGCCTGGGGACCTCGAACGACAAATCGGCACCTTCGTCGACCACTATAACAACCATCGCTACCACGAGAGCCTGGCCAACCTGACCCCGGCCGACGTCTATTACGCCAAGGGTGCGAAGATCCTGAAAATGAGAGAGGAGATCAAGAAACAGACATTCCGAAAACGTAGGTTGCAGCACCAATCCGCTGCCGCTTAAACTCAAACAGAAACCGAACCAGAGCCTCCGTTACGAAAACACCAACCCATTCCGAAAAACTCTGACAACGGACACTTGTTGATGGCCTTGATTCCGGCGGTGTTGGCACCGTTCTTGTCGATGACGGTCTTGCTCGGGATTCCATTTGAAGACAGAGCTTTGGCAAAGAACCTGACGGCAGCTTGACGGTTCTTGCGCTCGGACAGCATGAAATCAAGGGTATTTCCTGCCTTGTCGACGGCCCTGTAAAGGTACATCCAATTGACGCGAACACGAATATAGGTCTCGCCCATGCACCAGGAGTTCAGCGTTGGGCGTTTCTTCGATTGCGCTCTTGCTGCGATCATCGTGAATACTTCACAACCCACCTGTTGAGAGTGGCATGGTCCACCTGAACGCCGCGTTCTACCAGGATTTCTTCTAAGTCCCGATACGACACCGTGTATCGCAGATAGAAGTACACAGCATACAAAACTGCATCCTTGGGGAAATGACAGCCCTTCAATGAGATCATGCTCAAAAAAACCTATTCGACGAGTACAAACCTCAAATCACGCATGCGCGTCAACTAAACCCCAGAGTTTGCGACACATCCCCGAAACGAGCACATGGAAGGCGCAGAATTCAACAGATCATTTTTGTCAATGCTTCGATTACCCCACCGTTCCGCATTTCTTCCAGTTAAGCATCTCAGATTACATATCAAAAGAGCCCACCCGCTGGGCAGGCTCCCCTGCTTTAGCGTTAGTCCTGCCCCCAGTGCGCGACTGAAGCAGGATCAAACCACTGTCCGCCAGCACGGGGAAAGTTCTCCGGGTTTATTTCCGGAAGTGGTTCTTCGCTGTTCGAGTTGAAATTCAGTTCGATCTGAACTCCGTTCGGATCGTACATGAACATCTGCACCAGTGTCAGCGAAGGAATGCGCCGTTCCCGGTAGTCTACACCAAGACGCTGACAGCGTTCGCGCATTTCCTGAAAACCATGCACAGAGAATGCAAGATGGTCGATGCAGCCAGTCCCTTCCGGTGCTGATCCATCATTGTTCAATGCCGCGTCACCGGTATAGAAGTGGATCGGCACTTCTCCAACCGAAGTGTTGAGTTTCAGCCAAAACCCAGGAAACTCGAATGGCGGACGAGGAGCTTCTTCCATACCAAGAACTTCGGTATAGAAACGCATTGTCGCATTAGGCTTCTGGGTCTTGATCGAAATATGGAACACGCCTGTGACTTGCATCGGAACACCTCAGATCCCTGTGCGGATCAACGGCGCATAAGCCGTTTGAACGCGGATCATTCCGTCCTGGAAGACAAATGTATCAACGCCCGATGTCACGTTATGAGTGGGCGACTTCGCGCTCCACTCGATATAAAGCGTGTCCTGTTCGTAAATCTCCTTGTGCAGGCCCCATTCCGCCTCTGGCAGGTGGGCCAGCAACTTGGTGAAGAACTCGTGAATCTCCGCCTTTCCCTTGTAGACGCGTTCGCCGGTCACGACCACGGACTCATCGGTATAGTCGGCGACGATTCCGTCGACATCGCGCCCACCAAGGGTTTCCAGGTGGTGCATGAAGATCTCTTTCGGTGTACGAGACATCTGTAGTTTCCTCCCTTTTTCCGCTTACGTTCAGAGGCTTGAGTTGACCGGATCCAAATTGAGCGTGTGCAGTTCGAACCCATCGACCAGGTCGTCCATGACCGCTTTGAACCCTTCGAGATGCGGCGTTTCCATATGTGCTTCCCAAAGAGGTTTGCTGGCCCATTGCTCGGTGAAGACATAAGTCAAACGGTCGTCCGAAACGTTCATCTCATATCGGATGCAACCTTCTTCGGCCCGGGTCGGTGCGACCAGGTCGACCAGAAGATGGTACAACTCATCCGCTTTTTCCGGCTTTGCCTTGACGATGGCGATGACGACGAGAACATCGTTGCTCATTCGTATTTCTCCTTAAGAGCCAATGTTGAGCTCTCAAGGCTAATAAAGTTGAGATGGGCAGTCTTTAGCTGTTTGCGTCAGAGATTTGCCATTTTGCTGCGATATTGGCTGGGTGACATACCGTGTTGCGCCGAAAACGAGCGCGAAAACTGTGCTTGACTGGAATAACCCAACTCGTCACTGATTTCGGCGCAGGTTTTTTTGGAAACCAATAACAGACGCTCCGCTTCTTTCAGCGTCCGAGCCCTAATCATATCGGCCGGAGAACAGCCAGCCCGCTTCTGTACAATCCGCAAAAGCCTGCTTCGACTGACGGACAACGTATTCGCATAATCCTGTACACCCCATCGCAAGTGGTGTTTGCGTTCCAGAAGCGTCAGGAAAGCGCCAAACATATCCGGCCTAGTCTGCCTTCTTTGAGCGGCTGGCTTTCGCATATTCTGTTCATAGGCCACACAATCAAGAAACAGCCGCCATTGCTGCTGCTGTAACGGTTGACGGCGTTGCGCGCGGCTCTCATCCTCCTCCGTGATCCAGTTCATCAGCGACAGCAGATGCCCGCGCAGACGTCGCGGTAAGGCAAGGGCGAAAACCTCGTTGTCCGAAAGAACGGGCATGTGAAACCCGAGATGCAAAGGGACGCGGGCCACAAACCCATCGAGTTCCCGGCGGTCAGTCCAGCCATGCACAACACCGGGCGGCAACGTTAGAACCGTACCGGGGTCAAGCTGGTGATCTGTGCCCTCAATGGAACAGGTTCCGCCACCATCGCTCAGAAGAAACAGTTCAAAATAATCATGCCTGTGAAGTTCATTCGGCCGATAGTGTGCATCCCGGAAGGCCGCTGCCAGCCTCTGCGCCAGGGGACGCGTCGCAAAATGGCTTGCTGCATGCGCCTTCAGCTTGTGCAGCGGAATGATGTCTGGCCTAGTCATGCAACACCTCCCTTCAAAGATTTCCCGCCAATATACTATTGATTGTACCGATCAGTCAAAATATTGTCGGATAAGCGCTACTGTTCCGGAGTCCGCTCAATGCCCTGGCAGAAAAATTTCGACGAAGAACAGGCCGTGGACAAAGCAACCGCTCTGTTTTGGAAACACGGTTATGACGCGACATCGATTTCCAACCTTGTTGAAGGCACGGGTATCAACAAAGGCAGCCTTTACAATGCGTTTGGCGGCAAGAGAGAGCTGTTCTTGCGGGCTCTGCTTAAATACGACCGCCAAAACAGGCGCGCAGGGCTGACGCGCCTGTCGGTGGAAAACACCCCTCGCAATGCTATTATTGCGCTAATGGATGGCACTGTGAAAGATACGCTCGCCGACACCCAGAAACGCGGTTGTTTTCTGGTGAATACGCTTGTCGAACTTCCGACTCATGGGGATGACGTGCGCAATGTGGTGATGAACGGCCTGCATGACCTCGAAGATTTCTTTTTACAGAATTTACGGGCGGGGCAAGTGACAGGTGAAATATCGACTGGGGTCGACGCCGAGGCCGCGTCCAAAGCGCTGATGGGTGCCGTGCTGGCCATGCGCGTTATGGGCCGAGGCGATTTCACCCAGGAAACACTGCAAGCCGTCGCAGATCAGGCAAAACGTTTGCTCGACTGATCATCGGGAACTTGATTTGACTGATCGTTTTAGACTTTACTTGTTTATACCGATCGTTCTAAAACTGCGAAAACCTGTTCCACTCCAGCATAAGGAGCATTTCCGCGATGCTACTTGATACCCCCATCTGTGAATTCGGTTGGAAAGCTCCAGCCTTTACCCTGCCGGACCCCCAGGGGAAATTACACAGCCTTTCCGATCATCTGACCCCCAAAGGGCTTCTGGTCGCATTCATTTGCAACCATTGCCCCTATGTACAAGCCATTGCCAAACGACTTGCCGAGGACACATCCGTGCTGATGGATAACGGGATCGGTGTTTTGGCCGTGATGTCGAATGATTTCAGCTATGCCCCCTCAGACGCCCCCCCCATGATGACGAAATTCGCAGCACATTTCGGGTTCCGCTTTCCCTATCTGGTCGACGAGGATCAAAGTGTCGCCAAAGCATATGATGCGGTCTGCACTCCTGATTTCTTTGGCTTCAACGGCAAGGGCGAACTGCAATATCGCGGTCGGATTGACAGCGCGATGATGGGTGATCCGACCGGTCGCAACCCCGAACTTTTGGATGCCATGCTGATGATCGCCAGGACCGGACAAGGACCACGCCGGCAAACGCCCAGCATGGGTTGCTCAATCAAATGGCGATGACAGGCTAAGGACGGAAAATGATTGATCTTTATACTTGGGCAACTCCAAACGGCTGGAAAATCTCCTGCACCCTCGAAGAACTCGACCTGCCCTACCAGGTCCACCCGATCGACATCACGACCGGCATTCAAAAAGAGCCGGACTTTGTCGCGATCAATCCCAATGGTCGCATCCCTGCGATTATCGACAACGACAATGGTGGTTTCCAGATTTTCGAATCCGGAGCGATTATGGTTTATCTGGCCGAAAAGGCCGGAAAACTGATGCCGACTGACGTAAAGGGACGTTCAGAAGTGCTGCAGTGGCTGATGTTCCAGGTTGGCGGGTTGGGGCCAATGCAGGGTCAGGCGAATGTTTTCTACCGCTACTTCCCTGAGAAGGTACCAGTGGCGATCAAGCGTTATCAGGATGAAACCCGTCGGCTGCTGGAAATTCTCGACAAGAGACTGGTAGATAACGAGTATCTGGCAGGAGAATTCTCCATCGCCGATATCGCTCATTGGAGCTGGGCGCGCATACATGACTGGGCTGGCGTTCGCGCGGACGACCTGGACAATCTGCAACGCTGGATTTCAGCCATTGCTGTGCGCGAAGGATGTTCCAAAGGTGTTCAGGTCCCGCATGCCACACAATATCATTTGCCTGACAGCGTCAAAGAAGAAACCCTCACTGCGACACGGTCAATTTTTGCAAAGTGACGACAAAGGACACCGGGCTGCCATTTGGCGTTCGGCCTGGTCTCTGATCCAACCAAGTGCTTTGCCCCCTGAAAACTGGATCGTTTAAAATCGGAGTTTTCTACTATTGGCACTGTGCGCAAATTTCCTGGAGGCGGACATATCCAAGGCGTGACCGTCGTCAGAGTTTTTCGAGGATCTGTTGCAGACTCATTTGCTGTTGACGAGGTTAGTTGCTGCGGATGAATGACTTTCGATAAAATCAGTTGAAAGTCAGTTCATGATTTCCTTCAAGGGCGCGCAATATCCAAAGGATGTGATCCTGTTCGCGGTGTTTTCTACGTCCGACACGGCGTATCATACCGGGATCCGGAAGAAATCATGGCCGAGCGCGGTGTTTCAGTGGACCACACCACGCTAAACCGATGGGAAACACGGTATTCTGGTGCAATCGCTGAGGCAGCACGTCGCCGCAAAGGGCCATGTGATCGTTCGTGGAGAATGGACGGAACTCTGAGTAATTGAACAGCAGCTCTCTTGGCCGGTGCATGATGGCATCGGAACAGCAATGGGAGAGCAAGATGGAACAGTGTTTTGTTGGACTGGGTGTCTCGAAAGCCGAGACGTCGATTTGTATCTTCGACGAGAATGGTGTCCTTTATCTTCGGTTAGGGAAATAACGGACCCGGATGTGAAATATGCGGCATTGCGCGACTACGTCGATACCATCCGTTGCGACGAGCATGAGACCGGCCGAATGGCGAACTGGCTATACACTGAGTTGGCGAATCGGGGGTTGCCGTCGCGTATGCCGGGTTTAACCTTCGTCTGCTATGCGGGACTTGCTGCCGTTCCTCATGAACTGGCTTTCAACCGAACAATCGACTAGCCTTATCGTTGATTTATTCACAGATTGACTATGGGCATGAGCAACCAAAATTTTCGCAACGCTTCACCAATGGATGCAACCCGCTGCTTTGAAATTGAGACGCTAGCATACGACGGCGATGAGGCAGCGACACATGAAAAAATTTCCAAGCGCATCGTTGAGTATCCGCAAGGCTTTTTAATCCTGGAAGTCGACAACCAAATCGTTGGCTTCATAAACAGCGGATGCGCGTATGATGTTGAAATGTCTGACGAAGACTTCAAAGAACTCATCGGGCATGACCCGGTTGCTCCAAATGTCGTGATTATGTCAGTGGTAGTAGATCCGGCACATCAGGGCCTTGGCTTGTCCACCGAGCTAATGTCTGAATTCGTTAAGCGTATGACTGACGCGAAAAAGGAAACCATCCATCTTAAGTGCAAAGAACACCACGTCCCCCTCTATGAGAAGTTTGGCTATCGGTACACTCAGCCATCCGCATCTGATCACGGTGGGGTGCGGTGGCATGAAATGATGATGGACCTCCGTAGAGACTGAAATGGTAGGTATGGGCTCTGAGCCGAC
This sequence comes from Ruegeria sp. AD9, assembly GCF_056542305.1. Classification (NCBI taxonomy): domain Bacteria; kingdom Pseudomonadati; phylum Pseudomonadota; class Alphaproteobacteria; order Rhodobacterales; family Roseobacteraceae; genus Ruegeria; species Ruegeria sp. AD9. The sequence continues at coordinate 152 of NZ_JBQFZP010000010.1, read as the reverse complement.
ACTCGCGGTTTTGGCTGACGGTGCTGACAGCACTGACGGTGGGGGGTATTGGTTTTCATGATGGGGTAAGAGTCGGCTTCAGGTAGCGTCAGAATGAGAGCGCTTTGATAGCTGTTCTTTGCTCCGTAGCGTAGCACCGTTGTAGCACCGGG